>NZ_JBSFGK010000035.1:0-82724 GCF_053596495.1 Kitasatospora sp. NPDC001683 | reverse complement strand
TGCTACCAGAGCACGTCCTACTTTCAGTAGGAAGAGTCCGTGCAACCCGGGCCTGGCGCTCCACAGTCGGACGGGCCCGGCACCTCCACAGGTGCCGGGCCCGTCCGCATTTGCCACCAGCGGCTCATGAGGGCAGGAATCCCTCCTTCTGGGGTGCTCCCTCGAATCCGTGACCGAGCGTTCGGCACGACGGCGACCCGCCACGGGACCCGCAAGGGTGCGTAATCCAAGTGGAGTCCGTGCACGAATCAGGTTGCCCCGAATTGCCGCAAGCGATGGAGCTGTTCGGGTTTCCGTCGTCAACGGCGGTTTCCTCCGGCCGGATCGATCGCGATCAGCCCTGCTCCGGGGCCGCCGACACCCTCCGCTCGCTCTCGCTCTTGCTCAGCCGGCCGAGGTACCACCGGGCGAAGGTCACCGGCTCGCCGCGCGCATCGAGCAGCGGGGCGAGGTCCTCCTCCTCACACGTTCCGCGAGCAGTGCCCGCACCAGTTCGGGATCGGGCCCCTGCCGGGGGAACGGCTCGGCCAGCCGGGACAGGTCGGCCAGATCACGAGCCGAACACCGCCCCGCTGCGGGGATCGTCCGCCAGCGCGCGCACCCGCTCCCGTACGCCCGCCCACACCTGTCGTTCGACTCGTTCGGCCATGGGCCCGCAGCCTGGACGGGAGTCCGGACACCGCCGGACCGGGGACCGGCGGAGTAGGACCAGCGTCCGATGGCAGCCCGCCCCGTGATCCCTAGGCTAGCTGCGCACCGACACCGCACCCCGCCCCCGCACACCTGGAGCCAGACCCATGCCGGCCGACGCCACCGCACACATCCGCATCGCCCGCCCCTCGCGGGACTTGGCGGCCGCCGAGCGCTTCTGGGTCGCGGGCCTCGGCCTCGACGTCCTGCACCGGCACACCACGGACGGCACCACCCCCGGCGAGCACTCGCTCCTCATGGTCGGCTGGCCCACGGCCGCCTGGCACCTGGAACTCGTCCACGACCCCGCCACGCCCGTCGAACCGCGGCCCACCGCCGAGGACCTGCTGGTCGTCTACCTCGGCGAACCGGTCAGCGACGCACTGGTGGAGCGGCTGGAGCAGCACGGCGGCCGGCGGGTGCCGGCGCACAATCCGTACTGGAACACCTGGGGCGTGACCGTCCAGGACCCGGACGGCTACCTGCTGGTGCTGTCCACCCGTTCCTGGGGCAACGCGTAAGCCTGCGGCGGGCGTTGAGGGGGACTCCTTCGTGCCGGAACCGGATTCCGGGGCCCGGCCGTCCTCTCAGGGTGCCGTCGTTCGCGGCAGGGAGGGGGTTCGGATCGTGATGTGGGCCGTCGTCGGGGTGCCGTTCGCGCTGCTACCGGTCGTCCACTGGCTGCTGCGCGCCCGGGCGACGCCGCTGCGGGCGCCCGTCGCCGCCGCGCTGCTGCTCTGGCTGGCGCTGGTGCTCGCGGTGGCGCTCGACCTGCTGCAGCTGCGCAGCGAGGCCGAGTTGTACCTGCTGTACACGCCGGTCGCCGAACTCGCGGTGCTGCTCGGGCTGTGGCTGGAACGGCGGATCGCCGGCCCGCGCACCGACCGCCCCGGCGGCTGGTCCCGGGTGGCGGGCATCGCCTTCCACACCCAGCTGGCCCTGGTCCTCACCGTGACCCCGCTGCTGGCGCTCGTGTTCTTCCACGAGGCGGACGTCCCCTCCGCGCGGGCCCTGCCGGCGCCGCCGCCCGGCTACACCAGCCTCGGCACCGGCCAGGGCTGCGGCAACGGCAACGGCGCCACCTGCTGGCGCACGCTCTACCTGGCGGGCCCGCCCGACCTGCCGACGGCGGAGGCCGCCGACCGGCTCCGGCCCCGGCAGCGCTGCGAGGCGAACGGCTGGCTGATCGACCGTCGTGAACTCTGCACCGAGGTGAGCACCGACGGCGCCACGATCGTCTACCGCGTCCACCTCGGCGGCAGCCTGTAGCTGCGGGAATGTCGTACCGGAACGGCACGATCAGCGCATGTCCGAAACCTTCGTCGACCTGGGATCCGTCACCGCACCGTCCGGGGTGCTGGTGCTCGGCATGGCCAGTTGGATCGACTACTGGCCGGAACCGGGACAGCCGCTCGCCGAGCGCGCCCGCACGGCGGCCGCCGCAGGCGGAGCCCACCTCCGGGCCGAGCAGTGCGAGGCCGTCGCCGTCCCGGCGGCCGCCGACCGGCCGCTGCGGGTACGGGCGACCACCTCGCCGTCGCCGTTCGACGGGGAACCGACGATCGCGACCCTGGAGATCGCCCTCGGACTCCCCTGGCCCGCCCGCACCTCGGAGCCCGTCCCGCTCGGCGACCTGCCCGTCGACCGGTGCGGCATGGTGATCGGCGACGCCACCGGGCTGGAGGCGTGGACCGGGCTGGACCACGAGAGGACCGACGGACTCGCCGACCTCACCTACTGGGGCCGCTACGCGGACGACGCGCACGCGCGGTTCGGCGGCGAGCGGATCGCCCGGTACGGCGCCGTCGGGCCGCACGGGTGGCTCGACCTCCCGATCGCCGAGGCGGCAGCCCGCGCGGCCGAACTCACCGCCTGGCGGGACCGCCACCACGGCAAGGGCCTCATGGTCTCGATCGACCAGCACAACGACCACTACCGCTTCCAGCGGGCCGCGTGGGGCCACCCGCTGCACGTCGGCGCGATCGAGGTCGGCGGCTGCCAGGTGCTCGGCCTCGACTGGGACCAGGGCGACCACTCGATCCGGCACCACGGCGAGCGGGAGTGGGGCCAGGTCCATCCGGTCACCCTGGCAGCCGACCCGGCCGGCGGTGCGGTGCTGCGCTGGACCATCCCGCCGTACGACTTCGACGGCTCGGATGCCTGACGGGGCTGTCCCTCACCCGGCCCGTCGGCGGCGGCGCAGTTCGCCGAGCCACTCCCGCACCTGCTCGTCGTCGTGCAGGTACTCGCCGCCGGGACCGGTGGGGAGGTCGATCCCGAAGAGCTTGCCCAGTGCCCAGAGGGAGAGTTCGTCCCACTCCAGCCAGTCGTCGAGGAACCACCGGGCCGCCCAGCGGTCGGCCTCGTCCCGGCTCACCCGGCCCTCGGCCACGGCGGCGAACCAGCGCTCGATCTCGTCCAGGTCGGGCTGGGGCCCGGCGGTGCCGCTCACTCGTCCTCGTCGCTGCCGGCCAGGGCGGGGCCGAGGTCGGCGGGCAGGTGGGCGACGGCCAGCGCGGCGGCTTCCTCGGCCGTCCCGACCTCGGCGATCAGGCCACCGTGCGGGAACCGTTGCACGCGGTACGGGTCGCCGTCGCGAGCGGGGTCGATCGCGACCACCGGCTTGCAGGGGTAACCGGTGCGGGGCAGGAAGCAGAGCGTCCCATGGCTGGTGACCGGGAACAGCTGCCGGAGCCTCGGCTGCGCGTGGGCCGCCTCGACCAGCAGGCCGAACCCGGTCAACTCCGGCTCCTCGGCGGCCTGTTCCCGGAGCCAATGCCACTGCAGCTCGACCACGGCGGCAGGCCCGCGCTCGTGGGCCTCGGCGGTTTCCGTGTACGTGAGGAACGGCACCTGTGCGCGCATCTCCCGCAGGCTCCCGCCGCCGCCCCAGGCCTCTGCGGCCCGGATGACGTCCCGGAGGTCCGTGGTGAAGCCCGTGATCATCTCGGCGCCCCGGCTCCAGCCGCTGACGCTGAACCAGCGCTCCTCAGCCCCGATGTGGACCTGGAGCGGCTTCCGCCCGGGGGCCGGGACCGCGATGCCCGCCGAGGAGGGCCCGCCCCAGGCGCCGGGCACCACGGTGATGTCCACGGCCAGTTCGGCGGCCGTCGCCTCCAGTGCGGCGGAGAGGCTGCCGGCGGCGACCAGGTCGGGGTAGAGATCAGGTTTCACCCTTCAAGTCTGACGATCCGACTTCCCGAAATCCAGAAAACGTCCTGATCCCATCGCTTCCGAACGAACCCGGCGGAAGCCGGTTTTCCGCTCGCGGAGGCATGGGTAGTGCGGAGGCGTTCGCACTCCGACGATTCCCAAGTCTCGCGCGGAGGCGAACCTTTGGGATTCCCATGGAAGGATTTCGAATGAACAGGATCGTCCGCAACGCCCTCGTGACCGTCGTGACCGCCGGTGCCCTCACCGCCGCCGTCGCCCCCGTCGCCATGGCCACCGAGCAGACCCGGTCGGTGGCCGGGGTGCAGGCGCAGATCAACAACCCGAAGACGGTCAAGGCCGCCGCCTACAACCAGGCCCGCAGCATCCTCGCCCAGGCCGGCAGCCAGACGGCCGCCAAGTCCCACCCGGCCCACGGCACCAGCGACGTCCCGGTCTCCTACGGCACCAGCCTGCTCGCCGCCGCCCGCGACGAGTTCCGCGCCGCCGACCGGAACCTCCCGGCCGCCCAGAAGAAGTCCGACATGTCGATCCCGCACTACAACGCCATCCACAGCGCCGCCAACACCATGGGCATCGACCGCTGGTGACCCACCCGGCCTGAGGCCCGCACCTCCTCCGGACGGAG
This sequence comes from Kitasatospora sp. NPDC001683, assembly GCF_053596495.1. NCBI lineage: Bacteria > Bacillati > Actinomycetota > Actinomycetes > Kitasatosporales > Streptomycetaceae > Kitasatospora > Kitasatospora sp. NPDC001683. Next base: position 78,235 of record NZ_JBSFGK010000035.1, on the reverse strand, counting down.
GCCCGGCTCTCCTCCGAAAGACGGAGAGCCGGGCCCTTCGCCGGAAGGAGGACCGCCACCACCGCCCGGTGCGAGCGTGGCGCCATGACCACAACTCGCCTTTCCCGCCGCCGAATCGGCGTTACGCTCCTGGCCGCCGCCCTCGCCTCGCTCGCACCGGGTGCAGCGGCAGCCGCGCCCGCGAGCCAGGCCGCCGCCGGCTTACAGCCCGAACTGAACGCGCTGGTCGAGCAGGGCACCAGCACCGCCGCCCTCGCCGAGGTCCGCGACCAAGGGCGCATCACCTGGCGCGGCGCGGCCGGCACCGCCGACCTGGCCACTGGCCGATCGGCCCACGCCGACGGACGGTTCCGGATCGCCAGCGTCACCAAGACCTTCGTCTCGACCGTCACCCTGCAGCTGGTCGGCGAGGGGCGGATCGGGCTCGACGACCCGATCGAGCACTACCTCCCCGGCGCCGTACCGAACGGCGCCGCCATCACCGTCCGGCAACTCCTCAACCACACCAGCGGGCTGGGCAACTACCTGGACGACCCGAAGGTGCGCGACACCACCGAGGCGGGCAACCGGGAGTTCCTCGCCACCGGCCGCTGGATCGAGTACACCCCGGAACGGCTGCTGGCCATCGGCGCCGCCATGTCGCCGTACTTCGCCCCCGGGCAGGGCTGGCACTACTCCAACACCAACTACGTCGTCATCGGCATGCTCATCCGGCAGGTCACCGGGAACAGTTGGCGGGAGGAGGTGGAGAACCGGATCATCCGGCCGCTCGGGCTGCACCACACCACCCTGCCCACCACCTCCACCGCGATCCCCGGCCCGCACGCGCGCGGCTACTTCAAGCTCTCCGAGGGCGCGGCGGACGTCACCCGGCTCTCCCCGACCATCGCGGACGCGGCCGGCGCCGCCATCTCCACCACCGACGACCTCACCCGCTTCCACGCGGCCCTGTTCAGCGGCCACCTGCTCGCCCCGGCGCAGCTCGCCGAGATGACCGCCACCGTTCCGATCCCCGACGCGCCCGACCACGCCGAGTACGGGCTCGGCGTGGTCCGCTACGACCTCTCCTGCGGCCAGTTCTGGGGTCACCCCGGCGAGATCCCCGGCTACTCGACCGGCCTGCTCGGCACCCGGGACGGCAGCCGCCAGTACGCGATCTCCTACAACGAGTACGACAAGAGCGACCGCCGGAAGTCCGACCGGCTCTACCGGGCCTTCGAGGAGAAAGCCCTCTGCGACTCCCCGGCCACCTCGGGCTGAACCCCACCTCAACGGGCCCGCGCGCTCAGGGCTCCTGAGGGCGCGGGGCCCGGAGGTGGTCCGGTGATGCTAGAAGCCCGCGCCGGCAGTCGCATCCTGCCTGGGCAGCACCCGGGGCACGCTCGGGCTGCCGTCGGGGAGGACGTCGAAGACGGTGAGCTTCTCGCGGCCGGTCACGGTGATCTGGTCCGGGCCGGACCAGTCGATGCGGACGAAGTCACCGCCCCGGGTGTTCCAGGTGCCCATGCTCCAGTGACGGGCGGACCAGCCGCTGCCGGCCTCCAGCTCCACCTGGTAGACGGGGTCGGTCGAGAAGGCGACGTTGGTGACGGTCAGCACCCGGTCCGGACGGTTCGGGCTGACGAACCGATCCTCCCGACCTCCGTGGCTGCTGAACACCAGGGACAGGGCCAGGACCGGCACCGCGGCTACGACGAGGGGTGCCAGGACGGCCGCGCAGCCGATCTGCGCGAACCGGGTGCGGAACTCCAACTCGATCAGCAGCGAGGCCACGATCAGCACCACCGCCGTCCCGATGAGCAGGATCGGACGGTTGAGCCAGTGCTCGAGCACCACCAGGCCGCCGGAGCGCGAGGCGTGCCAGCCCGGCAGGTACGCCAGCAGCGCGAGGAGTGCCGCGCCTCTGAGCCCCCAGGCGATCTGTCTGCGACGCCTCGCCGTCATCCGTCCCCCCGGGCGGTCTTTTGTCGATCTTTGCGCGGACTTTACTACAGGGGGCTGCCGCGCCCGGGGCTGCTGACGGACCCTCCGTTACGGGACCAGGGACTCACCGCCCTGGAACCCGAACCCCAGGGCCTCAGGGCGCAGTGCCAGCCGGGGCCGTCGGGGCCGAAGGCCTGCGCGAAGACGACGTCGCTGTCCATGACGTGCAGGACGAGCACCCGCCCGGTCTCGGCGACGATCTCGGCGGCCGTTTCGACCAGGAGGCCGGTGCCCGGGGACGCCGGCGCGGCCCGGGCGGCGAGTCTCCCCGCCTCCCGGGCCGTCCGGCGGCACCCCCGTCACCGCCGGTAGAAGACGCTCCGCGACCAGAAGTAGCCGACCAGCGTGAGGCCGGTGCACCAGGCGACGGCTATCCAGCCGCTGTTGCCGATCCCGGTGCCCATCAGCAGGCCGCGCAGGGTCTCGATGATCGGGGTGAAGGGCTGGTACTCGGCGAACCACCGCAGGACGGTCGGCATCGAGTCCGGCGGGACGATCGCGCTGCCGATGAAGGGCAGGAACGTCAGCGGCAGCGGCGTGTTGCTCGCGCTCTCCGGCGTCTTCGAGACCAGCCCGATGCCCGCCGAGATCCACGTAAGCGTGAGCGTCACGAACAGCAGCAGCCCTGCGGCCGCCAGCCACTCCACCGGGCCCGCGCTCGACCGGAACCCCATGGCGAAGGCCGCACCGATCACCAGCACGAGCGCGACCACCGTCTGGATCACGCTCCCGACCACGTGCCCCGTCAGGAACGCCGATCGCGAGATCGCCATCGTCCGGAACCGGTTGACGATCCCCTCGGTCATGTCGACGCAGACGCCCACCGCCGTGGCGACCGAACCCGCCGTCGCCGTCATCAGGACGATCCCCGGCGTCACGTAGTCGATGTAGCTCCCGCCCCCGATGCCGGCTCCCAACGCGCCCCCGAAGGCGTAGTTGAAGAGCAGAAGCATCATCACCGGCATCACCACGACGGAGAAGGTCATCGCCGGATACCGCTGGGCGCGCTTGAGGTTCCGGCGCAGCATGGTCAGCGAGTCGCTGACCGCGTAGGTCGTCATCGCGCTCATCGCGCACCCTCCCCGGTGAGTTGCAGGAAGACGTCGTCCAGGTCGGCCGTCTCCACGACCAGCGACTCGGCTCGCACGGAGGCGTTGTCGAGTGCGTCCAGCACGGCCTTCACGGTGACCACGGAGTTGTCCCCCGGGATGTCCAATCGCAGCGCCTCCTCGTCAGCGGTGGCGTATTCGAACAGCGTGGCGGCGGCGTCCAGTTGCCCGGCGTCCGCGAACTGCAGCCGGATCCGACCGCCGGGGACGAACCGCTTCAGCTCCTCGGCCGTGCCCTCGGCGACGATCCGGCCGCCGTCCAGGACGGCTATCCGGTCGGCGAGTTGGTCGGCCTCCTCCAGGTACTGGGTGGTGAGGAAGATCGTCACGCCGTGGTCGGCGACCAGCCCCCGGATGATCTCCCACATGGTGCGCCGGCTGCGCGGGTCCAGTCCGGTGGTCGGCTCGTCCAGGAAGATCACCTCGGGGTCGCCGACCAGCGTCATCGCCAGGTCGAGCTTGCGCCGCATGCCGCCGGAGAAGGTGACGACGGGCTTGCGCGCGGCCTCGGTGAGGTCGAAGCGCCGCAGCAGTTCCTCGGCCCGCCTCCGCCCCTCCCGACGGCGGAGGTGGTTGAGGTCGGCCATCAGCAGCAGGTTCTCCTCCGCGGTGAGCAGGTTGTCCACCGCCGAGAACTGGCCGGTCACCCCGATCGCCTTGCGCACCCCGTCGGCCTCGCGGACCACGTCGTGGCCGGCCACCCGGACCGAGCCGCCGTCGGCCGGGATCAGGGTGGAGAGGATCTCCACCGTGGTGGTCTTGCCGGCGCCGTTGGGCCCGAGCAGGGCGAACACGGTGCCCGCCGGGATGGAGAGGTCGATGCCTCGCAGGACCGCCTTGTCCCCGTAGGACTTGGTCAGCCCGACCGCCGAGATCGCCGCCATCAGGCCCTCCGGATGGTGATGCTGCCGACCTGGGTGGTGCCACGGATCTCGACCGTCTCCCGGGCGTCGCCCGGGCCCTGCGCCGGGCCGAGGTCGTTGCGGACGGCGCCGAACTTGCTGTGCACGTCGAGCCAGGCCGCCGTGCCCTCCGCGATGCCGACCTCGACGTCCCCGACGCCGGCCTGCAGGTTGACCTTGCCCCGGACGACCTGGCCGAGCCGGATGTGCCCGTTCGCCGTCTTGGCCTCCACGCCCGCCTCGGCGGAGCCGACGTGGATCCGGCCGTTGGAGGAGTTGGCCGTCAGCTCGCCCCGCACCTCGTCGATCTCGGTGTCGCCGTTGCTGTTCTTGACGGTCAGCCAGCCGTCGACGGTGCCGACCTCGATCCGGCCGGAGCCGGTCACCTCGGCGTTCCCGGCGACGGTGCCGATCCGGATGTCCCCCATGTCGGTCTTGATCCGCACGTGCTCGGCCCGGTCGAGCTGGATCCGGCCCATGGAGGTCTTGATCCGGCAGTCGCCGAGCGGGCCCTCGGTGACGAAGTCCGACATCGGGGACTCGGCGTGCACCTCGGAGCCGAGGGGCAGCTCGACCGTGATCTCGATCGAACCCTTCCGGCTGGAGAACACGGTGCGCTGCTTGGGGCCCTTGACGGTGAGCCGACCGCCGGAGAAGTCGACCTGGGTCAGCTCGGCGGCCTTGACGTCGGCGTCCCTGGTCGCGGCCGTGGGCCGGACCTCGATCGTCGCGTCGGTGCGCTTGCTCGCCCGGATCCACACCGAGCCGATCTCGAAGTCCAGGGCGACGGAGATCGGTCCGTCGGTCTCGTACGTAGGCATGGCTGTCCCGTCCTCTTGGCTCGTGTGGGTGTTCCCGCTGGTCGCAGCGGGGGTGACGTTGAAGGGGCAGATGGTCGGTCGGTGCCGGAGGTGTCAGTGGACCCAGCCGGTGAAGCCCTGGCCGCCCACGCCGCGCGTGGTGCGGGTGCCGAGGTCGGCGGCCGGTCGGGCGGGCGGGCGGCCGCCCTCCACCGCGCCGGCGACGGCCCGGACCAGCCAGGCGTTGAGCGAGAGGCCCTCCTGTCCGGCGGCCTCCTCCGCCCTGGCCTTGAGGTTCGCGGGCAGGCGCAGGTTGATCCGGGCGGTGCCCGCCTCATCGGACTCCGGCACCACGGGCGGCACGAGTGGCGCCACCGGCGACGCCATCGGTGATGCCATCGACGGCGCAACGGGCGGCACTTCTCCGTGGAAGCCACCGGAGCCGGGCGGCGCGGTCACCACGAACTCGGGATCGAGGCCGCGCAGCCGCACGTCCACCGAGCCCGGGGCGAGGTCACGGGTGACTTCGCCCATGGCGGCCGAGAGGGCGTTGAGCAGGGTGAGCCGCACGGCCGACTCCAGTGGGAGCGTCAGCCGCTCGGCCAGCGCACGGGCTTCGTCCCCGCCGGTGGCGGCGGCCACCGCGAGCTCGTTCCGGAGGTTTTCGACGTACGGCGTGAGGTCCATGGTCAGAGCATGGCACAGCCATGGTGCCATGTCGAGGCATTTGTGGCAGCACTTTGGCACCACCACCCGGAAGGCCCGGCGCCACCAAACGGAACCGCCCCGCCGACCGAGGTCGACGGGGCGGTTCACCAGCGGAGACGTCAGCCCTGCTGCCAGCCGGCCAGGTAGGAGTCGATCTCGCCGACCAGACGTGCCTTGCCCGCCTGCTCCAGGAAGGAGGCCTCGACCGCGTTGCGGGCCAGTGCCGCCACCCCGGTCTCGTCCAGCCCCAGCAGCCGCGCCGCCACCGCGTACTCGGTGTTGAGGTCGGTGCCGAACATCGGCGGGTCGTCGCTGTTGACGGTCACCAGCAGCCCGGCGTCCACCATCCGCTTGATCGGGTGGTCCTCGATCCGCTCGACGGCCCGGGTGGCGATGTTGGAGGTCGGGCAGACCTCCAGGGGGATGCGGTGCTCGCCGAGGTGGTCGAGCAGCGCCGGGTCCTTGACCGCCTGGGTGCCGTGCCCGATGCGCTCGGCGCCGAGCTCGCGGATCGCGTCCCAGACCGTCTGCGGACCGGTGGTCTCACCGGCGTGCGGCACGGAGCGCAGGCCGGCCGCCCGCGCCCGGTCGAAGTACGGCTTGAACTGCGGCCGCGGCACACCGATCTCCGGACCGCCCAGGCCGAAGCTGACCAGGCCCTCGGGGGCCAGCTCGGTGGCGAGGCGGGCGGTGACCTCGGCCGCCTCCAGCCCGGCCTCGCCGGGGATGTCGAAGCACCAGCGCAGCACCACGCCGAGGTCCTTCTCGGCGCGCAGCCGGGCGTCCTCGATCGCCTCCATGAAGGCCACGTCCGGGATGCCGCGCTTGACCGAGGAGTACGGGGTGAGGGTCAGCTCCGCGTACCGGATGTTCTGCCGGGCCATGTCCTCGGCCACGCCGTAGGTGAGCGCGCGGACGTCCTCGGCGTCGCGGACCAGGTCCACCACGCTCAGGTAGACCTCGATGAAGTGCGCGAAGTCGGTGAAGGTGAAGTACTCGGCGAGCGCCGCCGGGTCCGTCGGCACCTTGGAGTTCCCGGCGTGCCGGGCGGCCAGCTCGGCGACGATGCGCGGCGAGGCGGAGCCGACGTGGTGGACGTGCAGTTCCGCCTTGGGCATCCCGGCGATGAACGCCTCGATGCTCCGGTCCGCGGCGCTGCCGCTACCAGTGGGGTTTCCGATCCGACTTCCGTCCGGCTGGACCACGGTGGTTCCCTTCTCCTGCTGCTCCGCGCCTTCTACGCGCGTATCGCGAATATCGGCCCAGGATAGGCCCAAACCCGGGCGCCCGGCTCTGGGCGCCGGGCCGGGGGCGGGCCGGGCGCCGGCCCGGGGTCAGCCGCCGAGCGCGGACGCCACGGTGTGGATCAGCAGCCCGGCCAACGCGCCGACCACGGTGCCGTTGATCCGGATGAACTGCAGGTCCCGCCCGACGTTGGCCTCGATCTTGCGGGAGGCGTCGTCGGCGTCCCAGCCCGCCACCGTCTCCGAGATCAGCGAGGTGATCTCGGCCCGGTAGGTGTCGACCAGGTACTGGGCGGCGTCCTGCAGCCAGCCGTCCACCTTGGCCTGCAGCCTGGCATCGGTGGCCAGGCGCTCACCGAAGCGGCGCACGCCCTCGCGGATGCGCCGACGCAGTTCGCTGTCCTCGTCCTCGGCCGCGCCCATCACCAGGGTGCGCACCGCCGCCCAGGTGGAGTTGATCAGGTCCTGCACCTCGGGGCGGTTCAGCAGCTCGCCCTTGGCCCGCTCGACCCGGGCGATGGTCTCCGGGTCGGTCTGCAGCTCGGTGGCGAAGTCGGCGAGGAAGTTGTCGATCGCGCCGCGGGCCGGGTGGTCGGGGTCGTCCCGGATCTCGGTGACGAAGCGCAGCAGTTCCTTGTAGACCCGCTCGCCGACCTGGTGGTCGAGGAACTTCGGCGTCCAGCCCGGGGTCTTCTGGCTGACCTTCCGGACCACGTCCTCGTGGTTGGCGGTCAGCCAGCCGTGCGCCCGGACGGCGACGAGGTCCACCACGCCGCGGTGCCCGCCGTCCGCGACCACCTTGCCCAGCATCCGGCCCATCGGCTCGGCCACCGAGGTGGCGGCGGCCCGCCGGGTCACCGCCTCGGCCACCACCGCCCGCACGTCGTCGTCGCGCAGCACCGCGAGCAGGCCGCGCAGCGCCGCCGAGGCCTCCTTGGTGACCCGCTCGGCGCTGCCCGGCGCGGCCAGCCACTCCCCCAGCCGGCGGCCGACGCCGAGTGCGGCGAGCCGGCCGCGCACCACGTGTCCGGCCAGGAAGTTGTCGCCGACGAAGTCGCCGAGCGAGCGCCCGAAGGCGTCCTTCTTGGTCGGGATGATCGCGGTGTGCGGGATCGGCAGGCCGAACGGGCGCCGGAACAGGGCCGTCACCGCGAACCAGTCCGCCAGCGCACCGACCATGCCCGCCTCGGCGGCGGCCGCCACGTACCCGGCCCAGGCGCCGGCGCCGGTCGCCTTGGCCCAGGTGGAGAGGGCGAAGACCAGGGTCGCGAAGGCCAGCAGGCCGGTCGCGATGGTCTTCATCCGGCGGACGCCGCGTCTCTTCTGCTCGTCGGCCGCGGTGAACCGGACTCCGGGGCCGGTCCCGCTGAAGGCTTCGTCACTCACCCCGCCAGTCTGCCCGGTGCCCGGCGCGGACGGGGGCGTGCCCCGCGATCACGCGCCCTGACCGGCGACCACCCGCCCTCAACCCCCGCCGCACGCCCCGGCTCACGCACCCAATTCACGCCCCGCCCGGCCGGCTCACGCCCCGCTGCACGCCCCGACTCACGACGCACCCCCGGCCCCGCCCACGGACGGCCGCCGAGGCGGCCACCGCGGCCGTGGTGTCGGTGGTGGCGCGCAGCCGGCCCGGTCCTCGGCGACCACCCGCTTGAGCGCCTGGCCCAAACCCTCCTCCCGAGGGAACGGCCGCTCGCCCCGGTTGACGCTCTCCACCACCCGGGGCGCGATGTCCGCCCCGATCACCCGGTGCCCCTTCAGCGCGAACCGCACGGCCGGCGGCAGACCCGGCCTGCCCGGCCCGCCGTGCAGACGTCCGGGCGCGTCATCCCCGTCGTCGGTTCACCGAGTTGGCCAGCCGGCGCCACGCCGGATGGCGCCGCAGGCCGCGCCGCAGCTGCTCCGGGACGACGCCCCGCCACAGCTGCTGGGCGAGGTTGAGCGGCGGGGCGTCCGCGACCAGCGGCTCCTCGCGCAGCAGGAACAGCTCGTCCGGCAGCGCGAGCCGGGCGTCCCGCAGCGCCGGGTAGCCCGCGTAGTGCCGCCGGCCGTCCACCACCACCGGTGGTTCGCCGTGCGCCGCCTCGTAGCGGATCTGGTCGCGCAGCGCCTCCGGCCGTACGGCGACGGCGAGTTCGAGCCGCAGCCGGGCCGCGACCGGCAACCGGTGGTACACCGCGCGGGCCCCGAACCGCTCGACCAGCCGGCCGACCTCCACGCACACCCGCCGCTGCAGCCCGTCGTCCAGCAGCAGGAAGCCGTCCTGGAGCAGCCGGGGCACGTCCCAGCCGAAGCTGCGGGCCCGGATCGCGTCCAACTCCTCACCGGGCTGCGCCAGGTCGGCGGCGACCTGCTGCAGCGCGGCGATCCCGCGCAGCCGGTCCGGCACCGAGGCCCGCTCGGTGACGTTGCCCCGGTCCTCGCGCAGCACCAGGAAGTAGCTGTCGTAGCCGGCGAGGACGGACACCCGGCCCGCGCGCAGGCAGGCCTCCAGGGTAAACGACTGGTCCGAGAAGACCTTCAACTCCTCGTTGTGGCACAGCCCGTGGCGCCGGATGAGGTCGAGCCGGAACAGCTTGGTGTCGGACAGCGCCCAGGCCAGCGCCGAGTCGGTGAAGCCGACCGACTCGGCGTCGGCGTGGAAGATGCCCTGCGGCACCAGCCGCCCGTTCACCCCGACCTGCTTGGGCACCACCACGTCCGAGCCCCAGGCGTCGGCGGCCGCGACCAGCCGTTCCAGCGCTTCCGGGCCGAGCCGGTCGTCGGCGCCGAGGAACAGCACGTAGCGGCCGCGGGCCATCGCCAGCCCCCGGTTGGCGGGGCCGGCCGGGCCGCCCGAGTTGGGCTGGTGGACCACCCGGAACAGCTCCGGGTGCCGGGCGGCGTACTCGTCCAGCAGCGCCTCCCCGCCGTCCGTGGAGCCGTCGTCGACGACCACCGCCTCCAGCCGCCCCGGCGCCAGGGACTGCCCGACCAGCGAGTCCAGGCAGGCGGTGAGGTACGGCATGGTGTTGTAGACCGCGACCACCACGGTCACGTCGGGTACGGTCATCGGGCGGCGGGCCTCCGGGGTGTGGTCGAGCGGGGTGCGGCCGAACGGGTTTGGCCAAGCGGGGTACGGCCGGGCGGGTTTGGCCGAGCGGGGGGTGCGGCCGAGCGGGGTTTGGTCGAACGGAACCTCGCCCCGTCAACTCGGCCGCCCGCCGGGGAGTCACGTGCCCTCCCCGGACGGGTGACCGGGCCCGAACACCCTCGCGAGTCGGCCGGCCGATCGCGACCTCGGCGAACGCCGGCCCGACCGCGCTAACCGATCGTGACCCTGGCGTACATCCGCGCGATCACGTCCTCGATGGCCGGCTCGCGCACCGAGAGGTCCACCAGCGGGTACCGCGCCGCGACCTCCGCCACGATCGGCGCCGCGCTCTCCCGCGCCGGGAAGGCCAGCCACTGGCGCGGCCCCTCGACCTTCACCACCCGCGCCCCGGCCACCTCGATCGGCGGCCGGGCCTCGGCCAGGTCGACCACCAGCGTCCGCTCGCTGCGCCCGGCGGCGTGCAGCCCGTCCAGTCCGCCGTCGTGGACGACCCGGCCGTGGTCGATCACCATCACCCGGTCGCAGAGCTGCTCGATGTCGGTGAGGTCGTGGGTGGTGAGCAGCACCGTGGTGCCGCGGTCGCGGTTGACCTCGCGCAGGAACTCGCGCACCTTGCCCTTGCTGACCACGTCCAGGCCGATGGTCGGCTCGTCCAGGTAGAGCACCTGGGGGTCGTGCAGCAGCGCGGCCGCGAGGTCGCCGCGCATCCGCTGGCCGAGCGAGAGCTGCCGGACGGGTGTGTCCAACAAGCCGGCCAGATCGAGCAGTTCGACGCAGCGGCCGAGGTTCTCGCGGTACCGCCGGTCGGGGATGCGGTAGATCCGACGGGCGAGTTCGAAGGAGTCGCGCAGCGGGAGGTCCCACCACAGGGTGGTGCGCTGGCCGAAGACCACGCCGATCCGGCGGGCCAGCGCGACGCGTTCGCGGGCCGGGTCGACCCCGGCGACGCGCAGCCGGCCGGAGCTGGGGACGAGGATGCCGGTGAGCATCTTGATGGTGGTCGACTTGCCGGCGCCGTTGGGGCCGATGTAGCCGACGCACTCGCCGGCCTCGACGGTGAAGCTGAGCCCGTCCACCGCGCGCACCTCGCGCTTGACCCGGCTGAACCGGCCGGTGCGGGCCCGCACGGTGAAGCTGCGGCGGACGTCCTGGAGTTCGATCAGTGCCATGGAAGTTCCTTACGGAGTACGGAGGTTCAGCTGCCGGTGCCGCGGTAGGCGCGCAGTCCGGCCCGCCAGGCGGTCCCGGCGGCGGCGACGCACAGCGCGGCGGCGACGGGGGAGGCGTACTGGAAGGCGGTGGGCAGCCCGAGCGGGTCGGGCCGGTCGAGGATGCGCAGGCTGGGCAGCCAGTTGACGAAGGCCAGCGGGACGCCGAAGACCACCCCGGCGACCAGTTCCTTGGCGAAGATGGTCGGCGGGTAGTGCAGCAGGGTCGCGCCGCCGTAGGTGAAGGAGTTCTGGATCTCCTTGGACTCGCCCCACCAGAACTGGACGGTGGCGCCGCCGACGTAGATCGCGCCGAAGATGACGGTGCCGCACACCAGCAGGACGGGCACCAGCAGCACCCGGTCCCAGGTCCAGTGCACGTCCAGGGTGGCCAGCGACCAGACGAGCACGATCACGGCCTGGAGCGGGCGGCCGAGCCGGCGCAGGCTGAAGCGCTCGGCGCACAGCTGGGACAGCGCGGGGGCGGGGCGGATCAGCATGGTGTCCAGCGAGCCGCTCATGATCCGCACGCCGAGGCCGTCGGCCGAGCCGACCAGCAGGTTGGCCATGCCGAGGGAGAAGGTCGCGGTGGCGTAGAGGAAGGCGATCTCCGGCAGGTTCCACCCGCCGAGCCGGTCGGTGTGCCGGAACATGATCACCAGGACGACGAAGTCGAGGGAGTGGGTGACCAGGCTGGCCAGCAGGTTCAGGAAGAAGGAGGCCCGGTAGGCCATCATCGAGCGCATCCACATCCGGGCGCACAGCCACCAGGAGCGGACCGCCCAGGACGTCCGGGCGGCGAACGAGTCAGCGGCGAACGAGTCAGCGGCGAACGAGTCAGCGGCGAGCGGCTCAGCGGCGAGCGGCTCAGCGGCGAGCGGCTCAGCGGCGAGCGGCTCAGCGGCGAGCGGCTCAGCGGCGAGCGGCTCAGCGGCGAGGGGATCAGCCACCCTGAACCACCACCCGGCGGGTCGCCAGCCACTGGGCACCCCGCCCGGCGGCGAGCAGCACGGCCGCCCAGCCGAGCTGGAAGCCCAGCGCCGGGAGCAGCCCGCTGCCCTCGGCCCGCTCCAGGAAGACGTCGGTCGGCACCTTGACCAGGGCCGCCCAGGGCAGCACCCGGCCGAGGTCGCCGAGCCAGCCGGGGAAGAGCGCGATCGGCAGCAGCATCCCGGAGAAGAACATCGAGACCACCAGCATCACCGCGCGCACCCCCTCCGAGTCGTGCAGCCAGAAGCCGGTGATCGAGACCAGGAACCGCAGCCCGAAGCTGACCAGCAGCGCGAGCAGGGCGGAGAGCAGGAAGAACACCCAGGTCAGCGGGTGCTCGGGCATCCGGGTGCGGAACACCAGCGCGCCCACCAGCATCGGCACGGTGCCGCGGACCAGCGCCTGGAAGCCGGCCCGGCCGAGGTCGGTGGCCAGCCACCAGCCCTGGAAGTCGACCGGGCGGTAGAGGTCGACGGCGATGTCACCGCTGCGGAAGCGGTCCTGGACGTCGTCCTGGAAGCCCCCGCCCCAGACCGCGATGGTGACCAGCAGGCCCTGGCTGACCCAGATGTAGGTGACGGCCTGGCTCTGGTCGTAGCCGCCGAGGCCCGGGCGGGCCTGCCAGAGCGCGAGGAAGGAGGAGGCCAGGATGATGCCGAAGACGGTGTTGGTGAAGGTGCCGGCCAGGGTGGCGGCCCGGTAGGTGGAGTAGCGGCGGAAGGCGCCGCGGGCGACGGCGGCGTACAGCCCGGCGGCGGATCCACCGGAGGTATCAGGGGGCCTCGCCCCGACGAGTGCGGCGTTCGGCATATTGTCTCCTTGTCGACAAATACGGGCAGACGGCTGCCCGCAGACGTCCGCGCACACCCCAGCGGCCCCGACCGACCACACCCGGGGGTACCGGGCTCGGCGGACGGAGCTGTCAGAAGTCAGTGCGCTATGCGATTTGCACCTTTCACCGTACCGCCGGCCCCCATCACCCGCACCCAAATTTCCGAGGCACCCCAAGACGCATCCCAGGACGCATCCCAGACGCACCCGGGGCGCCCCGAGACGCACGCCCAGGGCGCACGCCGCCCCCCGCACAACCGCGCACCTCAGCCCCCGGCCGCCGCTGAACTCACGTCAAATAGCAGATAATCCCGTCATGACCTCGAGCACCCGACGCCAGGCCAAACGGGCCGCCCGCCGCGAAGCCCGCCGCGCCCTCCCCCTCTGGCGCCGGCTCCTGCCCACCTGGCGGATCACCCTCGGCACCCTCACCGCCCTCCTGCTGCTCGCCGTCGGCGCCTTCGCCGTGCTCTACGTCATCGTCCCCGTGCCCGACCCCAACGCCCACGCCGTCGCCCAGAACAACATCTACCTCTACGCCGACGGCACCACCGAGATCGCCCGCACCGGCGCCGTCAACCGCACCGACGTCACCATCGACCAGATCCCCCTGCAGACCCAACAGGCAGTCGTCTCCGCCGAGGACCGCACCTTCTACCAGAACCGCGGCATCGACCTGAAGGGCATGCTCCGCGCCGGCTGGAACACCCTCCTCGGCAAGGGCATGCAGGGCGGCTCCACCATCACCCAGCAGTACGTCAAGAACTACTACCTCACCCAGGACCAGACCTTCGCCCGCAAGGGCCGCGAACTCTTCATCGCCCTCAAGGTCGACCAGCAGCGCAGCAAGAACGAGATCCTCGCCGGCTACCTCAACAGCAGCTACTACGGCCGCGGCGCCTACGGCATCCAGAGCGCCGCCCACGCCTACTACGGCGTCGACGTCTCCCAACTCACCCTCGGCCAGGGCGCCTACCTCGCCTCCCTGCTCCAGGCCCCCAGCCTCTACGACGTCAAGACCGCCACCCCCGCCAACCGCGAAAAGGCCATCGCCCGCTGGAACTACGCCCTCGACGGCATGGTCCAACTCGGCTTCCTCACCACCGCCGACCGCAACGCCACCACCTTCCCCGAACCCATCGACCCCCAGCCCGCCACCGGCCTCGCCGGCCAGGCCGGCTACCTCGTCGGCGTCGCCGACGACTACCTCATCTCCTCCGGCACCATCGACGCCGCCACCCTCAAGGCCGGCGGCTGGCGCATCACCACCACCTTCGACAAGCCCAAGCAGGACGCCTTCGTCAAAGCCGTCCAGGACGAACTCACCGGCGAACTCGACCCCAAGGCCCGCCCCACCACCGACACCGACGTCCGGGTCGCCGGCGCCTCCGTCGAACCCGCCACCGGCCGCGTCGTCGCCGTCTACGGCGGCCCCGACTACGCCAAACAGCCCTTCAACGACGCCCTGCGCCAGGACAACCAGATCGGCTCCACCTTCAAACCCATCGACCTCGCCGCCGGCCTGATCGCCCAGCACACCGTCGACGGCCACCCCATCACCACCGAAACCCGCTACGACGGCACCAGCGAACGCCCCGTCACCGGCGGCCCCACCCCCTACGCGCCCCCCAACGAGGACGACGTCGACTACGGCAACATCACCCTGCGCTACGCCATGGTCAAGTCCGTCAACTCCGTCTACGCCCAGGAAGGCGTGGACGCCGGGCTCGCCCGGGTCCGCGACACCGCCGTCAAACTCGGCATCCCCGACAACGTCCGCGGCATGGACCCCGCCAACACCTCGATGACCCTCGGCACCGCCACCCCCAGCGCCCTCGACCTGGCCGGCGCCTACGCCACCCTCGCCAACCACGGCCAGGCCCACACCCCCTGGTCCGTCCAGAAACTCGAACGCGTGAACCCCGGCGGCGCCATCGACGTCCCCAAGATGCCCGACCACAAGGCCGTCGACGCCATCGGCCGCACCGTCGCCGACTCCGTCACCGACGTCCTGCGCGACGTCGTCAGCCCACGCGGCACCGGCGCCGCCGCCCTCGACCTCGGCCGCCCCGCCGCCGGCAAGACCGGCACCACCGACGCCAACCTCTCCGCCTGGTTCGCCGGCTACACCCCCGAACTCACCACCACCGTCGGCCTGTTCCGCGAGAACCCGAAGAGCCACGCCAAGGAACCGCTGGCCGGCACCGCAGGCCTCACCCGGATCAACGGCGGCGCCTTCCCCACCAAGATCTGGACCGCCTACATGACCGCCGCCCTCGGCGGCACCCCCACCCAGCAGTTCGACCTCCAGACCGGCCACAGCGCCCCCGGCCCCGACAGCTGGCCCACCACCGGCACCCCCAGCAGCAGCTCCCCCAGCACCACCCCCAGCCCCGCCACCACCGGAGCCCCCGCGCCCACCCCCAGCCACGCACCCAGCGCACCCGCGGCCGTCACCGACCAGCCCGGTCCCGGCCCCGGCCCCGCCGCCCCCAGCCCGCAGAACCCCCAGCCCACCCCCAGCCAGGACCAGCCCCTCCCCACCAGCCGCCCCACCCAGACCCGACCCGCCCAGCCCAGCAACCCGCCCACCGCCACCACCGGACCCACCAGCACGGCGGTCGCCCCGGCCCCGGCCCGGTGACCCCGCAGCGCTACCCCTTCGCGACCAACTCCCGCTCCAACGGCGTCCGGAAGCGCGGCGTCACCCGCACCTCCCCCAACCACCCCGCCAACCGCCCCGCCTCCACCGCGACCGCCCGCTCCGCCTCCACCCCGACGTCCCGGAACAACCGCCACACCACCTCACCGTCCGCCCGCTGCGCCCAGCCGCCGACCACCTCACCGCACCACCACACCGTCGGCCCGGCGTTGCCCGCCCGGTCGAACAAGGCCGGCACGTCCTCCGACCGCAGGTACCAGTCCCGCCCCCGCCAGCCCATCACCGCCGGATCCAACGCCGGCAGCAGCGCCGCCCACGGCTCCACCGCCGCCACCGGCCCCTCGTCCCCCGGCAGCACCAGGGCCGCCGCACCGTCCGCCAGCGCCACCCCCCGCGCCCCCACGTCCGCCAGCGCCGCCCGGACGTCCCCCAGCGTCCAGCCCGTCCACCACTTCACGTCCTCCACCGTGGCCGGACCGTACGCCCCCAGCCAGCGCCGCACCACCTCCGCCTTCGCCGCCCGCACCGGCACCTCCGGCCACTGCGGCACCAGCGCCCACGGATAGCTGCTGCTCAACCACGACCCGCGCGGACGGCACCGGCGCACGTGCCCGTCCGAGGCCAGCAACCGCAGCAGCCGACTGCCCACGCTCTGCTTCGCCTCGTACGCCTTGCCCGCCGACATCAGCATCGTCTCGCGCAACTGCGGCACGTCCCGGCCGAGTTCCTGGGTCGTCGCCTCCCCGCGCACGGCCAGCGCGGCCAGCACCTCGCGCTCCGTCTCCGCCAGCCGGGCCGCGTCCCAGCCCTCGGCGTGGTCCCGCAGGTGCTTCAGCAGCGTCGCCCGCTCCTTCGCCGCGATCGCCCGCGCCGCCCCCGCACTCACATAAGGGGCCAGGCCCTCCGTCACCGCGAAGATCGTCCGCCGCATCGACAACAGCTTCACCAGCGAGACGTCCTCGTACAGCGCCCGGTCCACCTCCGCCGCCGACGGCTCCGCCAGCCGCGCACAGGCCGACAGGTACACCGTCGCCGCGTCCGTCGCGTGCAGGCCGACCACCGCGTCGGCCACGTCCTCCACCCGCGCCGCCCGCACCGAAGGCGCCAACAACTGCCGACGCCCCAACCGGGCCCGCCGCTCGCCATCACCAATCACCGGGACGCCCATACCCGGACCCTAGCGGCCGCCACCGACAGAACCCGCCAAGTGCTCCACCGCCAGCTCCGCGAACTCGGCCAGCAACGGCGACGACCGCCCCGCCGCCCAGGCCAGGCACACCCGGTGCGGCGCGACGTCCGAAACCGGCACGTGCACCACGTCCGAACGGGTGTAGAAGGCAGCCATCGACAACGGCAGCACCACCATCCCCTCCCCCGCCGCCACGTACTCCAGCTTCTCCTCCACCGTGTCCGCCCGCGGCCGCGACCGCTCCGGCCGCCGCCCCGACACCCCTGGCAGATCCCGCCACTCCGGCACCGAGTCCGGGTCCTGCAACAGCAGCTCACCACCCAACTCGGCCATCGCGACGGACACCTCACCCGCCAGCCGGTGCCCGGCCGGCAACACCGCCACCCGCGGCTCGGCGAACAGCGGACGCAGCACCAGCCCCCGCCGCTCCACCGGCAAGCGGACGAAGGAGACATCCACCCGGCCGTCCAGCACCACCCCCGCCTGGTCACTCCAAGACGTCCGCACCACCTCCACCACCAGCCCCGGATGCCGCCCACGCAACGCCCGCACCGCCGCCGTCACCGTCACCCCCGGCATGAACCCCACCACGAACCGGTCCGGCCCCTCACCCGACCGCCCCACCCGCCGCCGCAACGCCTCCGCCGCCGCCAGCAACGGCGGCGCATCCTCCAACAACTGCCGCCCCGCATCCGTCAGTTTGGTGGAACGACGATCCCGCCGGAACAACCGCGCACCGAACTCCGCCTCCAACGCCCGGATCTGCCGCGACAAGACGGGCTGCGCGATGTGCAACTCCACCGCCGCCCGCCCGAAGTGCAACTCCCGCGCCACCGCCACGAAATACCGCAGCTTCCGCAGATCGACGTCCACCGCCACCCCCGACTCCCCACTGATACCCCGAGGGTATGACAGCCGGCCGAACAGGTCTTGGACGGCAACACCCCACCCGCCGCAAGATCGACACAACACCCCAGCCACACGACGAAAGGCACCACCATGCCCCTCAAGGACCAGCACGTCGTCGTCCTCGGCGGCACCTCCGGCATCGGCCTCGCCACCGCCGCCCTCGCCGCCGAACGCGGCGCCCGGGTCACCGTCGTCTCCAGCCGGCCGGACAGCGCCGAACGCGCCCTCAGCACCCTGCCCACCGGCACCGCCGCCGAGACCGCCGACCTCACCGACAGCCACCAGGTCACCGCCCTGTTCGACCGCCTCGGCCCCCTCGACCACCTCGTCTACACCGCCGGCGACCCGCTCACCCTGCTGACCGTCGACACCATGGACCTCGACGCCGCCCGCGCCTCCTTCACCCTCCGCTACTTCGGCGCCCTCGACGCCGTCCGCACCGCCGTCCCGCTGCTGCGCCCCGGCGGCTCCATCACCCTCACCTCCGGCACCGCCGGCATGCGCCCGGTACCGGGCTGGAGCGTCGCCGCGAGCATCTGCGGCGCCGTCGAAGCCATGGTCCGGGCACTGGCCGTGGAGCTCGCCCCGATCCGGGTCAACGCCGTCCGCGCCGGGATGATCCGCACCCCGCTCTGGTCCGGCCTGCCCGAGACCGACCGCGAGCAGATGTACACGCAGACGGCCGCCGCCCTCCCCCTCGGCCGGATCGGCGCCCCCGAGGACACCGCCAAGGCCTACGCCTACCTGATGGAACAGCGCTTCGCCACCGGCACCGTCCTCACCGTCGACGGCGGCGGACTGCTCGCGTAGCCCGTCCGATCACAGGCGCGGCCCGATCACGGACAGAAGCCGATCACAGGTACAGGCCCGTCGAACCCTCCGTGTCCCCGAAGCGCGTCGCCGCCACCGCGTGCAGGTCGCGCTCGCGCAGCAGCACGTAGGTCGCGCCCCGGACCTCGACCTCCAGCTTGTCCTCCGGGTCGTACAGCACCCGGTCACCCGGCTCCACCGAGCGCACGCTCTGGCCGACGGCCACCGCCTCCGCCCACGTGCACCTTTTACTCAGCTCCGCGGTCGCCGGAATCAGGATGCCGCCGGTCGAGCGGCGCTCGCCCTCACTGCCCTCGATGCGCACCAGCACGCGGTCGTGCAGCATCCGGATCGGCAGTTTCTCGCCCAGCCGGTCGTGCCGCGTGGAGTCGTGCCCGTGGTCGGAATGCGTCGGGTTGTCGTTCGTACTCACGGTCCCGAAGGTACCGCCCCGGGGCGCGGAGCGTGACGCTGGCCCGGCATGCGGAAGGGCCGGTCCCGCCCAGCGGCGGTCCGGCCCTCCGGAACCACGCTCAGTCCTTGCGGCGCTTGCGGGACGAAGCGATCAGCACCACCAGGCCGACGCCGACCAGCGCCGCCGGAACGATCCGCTCCTTGCGCGGCTGTCCCTTCTCGTCCACGAACTGCGCCCGGACCTTCTCGACCAGGCCGTTCGCGGCCACGTACGCCCGGGCCGTCCGCTCCTCGACGGAGGCCATCGCCTTGGCCTTGACCTGCGCGGAGATGGTGCTCGGGTGGATCCGCACGGCCAGCTCGTCCAGGTTCGTCGCCAGCCGCTCACGGGTGCGCTCGATGTCCGCCTCGATCTGCGCGGCCGTCCGCTGCGGCTTGTCCTGCGTGCTCGACTCGCCCACTCGGGCCACCCCATTCACTTGCCGATTCGTTCCTGTCGTCCTGTGCGACCGACCCAGTTTGTCAGCTGCCGAGCACGGCCGCGCGGCCCCACCCACCAACGGGGGTAAGTTTGCCGTGGTACGACCGCCCGTCCCAGCCTCCAGGAGAGTACGACCGTGACTGAGCGACTCCAGCCCGGCGACACCGCACCCGCCTTCAGCCTGTCCGACGCCGACGGCAACCAGGTCTCCCTCGCCGACCACCTGGGCCGCAAGGTCATCGTCTACTTCTACCCGGCCGCCCTCACCCCCGGCTGCACCAAGCAGGCCTGCGACTTCACCGACAACCTCGAGGTCTTCGCGGGCGCCGGCTACGACGTCATCGGCATCTCCCCCGACCAGCCGGAGAAGCTCGGCAAGTTCCGCGAGAAGGAGGACCTCAAGGTCACCCTGCTCTCCGACCCGGACCACGAGGTCCTGGAGGCCTACGCCGCCTACGGCGAGAAGCAGAACTACGGCCGCACCTACCAGGGCGTGATCCGCTCCACGATCATCGTGGACGAGCAGGGCAAGGTCGAGCGCGCGCTGTACAACGTCAAGGCCACCGGGCACGTCGCCAAGCTGCTGCGCGACCTCAAGGTCGAGGCCTAGGAACGGAGCAGCGGTGGCGTCCCACCCCCCAACCGGGTGTGCCGCCACCGCCGGTCTCTGTCCAACTGCCCGGCCGGATCACGACTTTGACGTTCGTGTACTGCTCCGTCAACTTCTCGGGGCCGAAGCCCCGGGCTTGCGGGTAACACCCGGCTGGCTGTCGGGTGGCTCCAAACCCCCGACGGGCCGTAACCATTCACCCCGCTCGAAATCGACACCTCCCACTTCACGGGGCAGGCACACGGCCGCGGCAAGCACTCGCCCACCAGAATTCCCGCCGACCAGCTCCTCGTCCAGCGCTCCTCGAAGGCCCTGCGGCTCCCCGGCTCGCGGATCCGTAGCGCCCCCGCCGAACTCGGCCGCCCGGAGCTGTGCGAGGCCTGCGGCACCGGCCCCGAGTGGCTCGGCCAGCCAATGACACTGGAGGTCGACCACATCAACGGCGACTGGTCGGACAACCGGCCGGACGACCTCCGATTGCTCTGCCCGAACTGCCGCTCTGTCACTCCGACCTATTGCAGGCGGAAGAAGAGTGGCCGCTCCGCGCCGCACTGAATCACAGTATCCCCACCCCGGCCAAAGCCCTAGACTAAAGGCCATGCGGCCTTGGCGTAACAGGCAGCCGCGCGGGTTTTAGATGCCCGTGGGAGTAATCCCGTGAGGGTTCGAGTCCCTCAGGCCGCACCAGCCTTTGAATCGAAGGCCCGCCACCGAAGAGCATTCGGGGGTGGGCCTTCGTCGTTTCGGACTTCCCGTCAGCCCAGCAGGTCCTTCACCACCGGCGCCAGGGCGCGGAAGGCCTGGCCCCGGTGGCTGATGGCGTTCTTCTCGTCCGCCGTCAGCTCCGCGCAGGTGCGGGTCTCGCCCAGCGGCTGGAGGATCGGGTCGTAGCCGAAGCCGCCGTCGCCCGCCGGGGCGGTGCGCAGGGTGCCGAGGAGGCGGCCCTCGACGACGCGTTCGGTGCCGTCCGGCAGCGCCAGCGCGGCGGCGCAGAAGAAGTGGGCGCCGCGGTGGGCGGCGTCGATGTCGGAGAGCTGGGCGAGCAGCAGTTCCAGGTTGGCGCGGTCGTCGCCGTGCTTGCCGGCCCAGCGGGCGGAGAAGATGCCGGGCGCGCCGTTCAGCACGTCGACGCAGAGGCCGGAGTCGTCGGCGACGGCGGGCAGGCCGGTGGCGCGGGCGAGGGCGTGGGCCTTGAGCAGGGCGTTCTCGGCGAAGGTGACGCCGGTTTCGGGGACGTCCGGGATCTCGGGGTAGGCGTCGGCGCCGACGAGTTCGACGTCCAGGCCGGCGTCGCTGAGGATGGCGCGCAGCTCGGCGACCTTGTGCTGGTTGCGGGTGGCGAGGATCAGACGGGTGGACATATCGCCCACCCTACCGAGACCGCGGAGGGGATCAGCCGGTGCAGACCGAGGTGAGGTTGCCCGCCGCGTCGCCGAGTGGCTTGAGGTCGGGGGCCTGCTTCCGATCGATGGCCTGCTGGACCTTGTCGGCCTGCTTCTGCAGGTCGGTCACGGCTTTGGCGACGTCGGTGTTCTTGGAGTTCCTGCCGATCTGGTCGAGGTCGCCCTTGAGTTTCTGCAGTGCCTTGCCGGCGGCGGCCGAGTCGTTGCTGGAGTCGTCGTAGGCCTTGGTGAGGTCGGCGATGTCGCCGGTGACCTTGACGGCGGTGTTGCCGCAGTCGATGGCTTTCTGGGCGGCGGAGCAACTGACCATGCTGAGCGGGAGGATGGCGATCAGTCCGGCCACGGCGAGGGCGGCGGGGCGGGCGATGCTGGACTGCATCCGGTCCTCCTGGTGGGCGGGGGTTCCGTGGGGAGGGACGTGCGCCGCCGGGTGCGCGGTTCCCGCAGCGAGGGCGCTGCGGGAACCGTACGGGCTGGGGGCCGGGCGTGTACAGCGGGCCGTACACGTGTCCGGGGACGGGGACGGGGCTTCAGCCTTCGAGTGCCTTGCGCTGGATCTCGTCGAGTTCGGCGCAGCCGAGGGTGCCGAGGTCGAGGAGCCGGTTGAGGAGGTCGCGGTCGAAGGGGGCGCCTTCGGCGGTGCCCTGGACTTCGACGAAGCGGCCGTCGGCGGTGCAGACGATGTTCATGTCGGTTTCGGCACGGACGTCTTCCTCGTACTGGAGGTCCAGCATCGGGGTTCCGTCGATGATGCCGACGCTGACGGCGCTGACGCCGCCGGTGATGGGCTGGCCCTTGGCGCGGAGGAGTTTGCGGTCCCGGGCCCAGGAGACGGCGTCGACGAGGGCGACGTAGGCGCCGGTGATGGCGGCGGTGCGGGTGCCGCCGTCGGCCTGGAGGACGTCGCAGTCGAGGACGATGGTGTTCTCGGCGAGGGCGCGGTGGTCGACGACGGCGCGCAGGGAGCGGCCGATGAGCCGGCTGATCTCGTGGGTGCGGCCGCCGATGCGGCCCTTGACGGCTTCGCGGTCGCCGCGGGTGTTGGTGGCGCGGGGGAGCATGGAGTACTCGGCGGTGACCCAGCCTTCGCCGCTGCCCTTGCGCCAGCGCGGGACGCCTTCGGTGACGCTGGCGGTGCACAGCACCTTGGTGTCGCCGTAGGAGATGAGGACGGAGCCTTCGGCGTGCTTGCTCCAGCCCCGCTCGATGGTGATGGGGCGGAGCTGTTCGGGGGTGCGGCCGTCGATGCGTGACATAGCCACTGAGCGTAGCGGCTCGGAACTGCGGCCCCGGACATGCCCCGGACGTGCCCGGGACATGCCTCGGCCCGCCGTGCTGGTGAGCGGATCGGCGGGCCGTGGGGGTTCGAGCCGGTGGGCTCAGCTCACATCATGTCCTCGATGTCGGCGGCGATGGGGTCGGCGTCGGTGCCGATGACGACCTGGATCGCGGTGCCCATCTTGACGACGCCGTGGGCGCCGGCGGCCTTGAGGGCCACCTCGTCGACGAGGGAGGCGTCCTTGACCTCGGTGCGCAGGCGGGTGATGCAGCCTTCGACCTCTTCGATGTTGTCGATGCCGCCCAGACCGGCGACGATCTTCTCAGCCTTGCTGGCCATCTGGTTTCTCTCCCTCTGTCTCGGCCCTTCGGCGGCTCTGCCGGGTGCCGTCGTGCGCTGTGTCGGGTCCTCGACCGTCAGGTGGTGAGGTCCGTGCCGGTGGCTGACGCGAATTCAGTTGCGGGTGCGCTGCCGGGCAGCGCGACCAGCATGACCCGGGCCGGTCCGGTCTGCCACGTTAGTCCACTTTTGGCCCATTCCGGCGCGCAGGGTCCCTGCCGCCACCCGAGGATGACGATCAGCGGGGCTCGCGTCCCGGTGTCCGGCCTGCGTCCCAAAGTGGTCTACACCAATATATGGGTACTCCGATGAACGCAGGAAGGACCCCGGGTGTTCCCGGGCCCCGCCCGAGGGTCCCGCGGTGGGTCTCGCGGCGGCGACTGCGCTCGGAGGGCGGATGATGAGTTCGGCAGGTGCCGCGGCCCCGCAGACCACGTGGTGGCACGGCTTCTACGGCGGGCTCCAGAAGATGGGCCGCTCGCTGCAGCTGCCGGTCGCGGTGCTCCCCGCGGCAGGCATCCTCAACCGGCTCGGCCAGCCGGACGTCTTCGGCAAGGACGGCCTGGGCTGGACGGACGTCGCCAAGGTGTTCGCGGCGGCCGGCGGCGCCCTGCTCGACTCCGCGCTCGGACTGCCGCTGCTGTTCTGCATCGGGGTGGCCATCGGCATGGCCCGGAAGGCGGACGGCTCGACGGCGCTGGCGGCCGTGGTCGGCTTCCTCGTCTACTACAAGGTGCTGCACGCCTTCCCGGAGAGCTGCAAGCCACCGACGGTGCTGGTCAGCGACCAGTGCGTGGACTACTCCTCGGCGAAGGCGGCCAGCGCGACGTACCAGAACCCGGGGGTGCTCGGCGGCATCCTGATCGGCCTGATGTCGGCCTGGCTGTGGGTGCGGTTCCACCGCACCAAGCTGGTCGACTGGCTGGGCTTCTTCAACGGCCGCCGCCTGGTCCCGATGATCACCGCCTTGGTCGGCATGCTGACCGCGGTCGTCGCGCTGTGGGTGTGGCCGCCGATCGGCCGCGGTCTGAACGACTTCTCGCAGAACCTCGCCGATCTCGGCGCGGGCGGCGCGGGCGTCTTCGGCGTCTTCAACCGCGCCCTGCTGCTGATCGGTATGCACCAGTTGCTGAACACCTTCGTCTGGTTCCAGTTCGGCGAGTTCACGAAGGCCGACGGCGCCATCGTGCACGGCGACATCCCGCGTTTCCTGGCGGGCGACCCGACGGCCGGCCAGTTCCAGTCCGGATTCTTCCCGATCATGATGTTCGCGCTGCCCGCCGCGGCACTCGCGATCGCCCACTCGGCCAAGCCGCACCGCCGCAAGGAGATCTACGGACTGATGCTCTCGGTCGGCCTGACCTCCTTCGTCACCGGCGTCACCGAGCCGATCGAGTACTCCTTCGCCTACATCGTCCCGGCCCTGTACGGGGTGCACGCGCTGCTCACCGGCGCCTCGATGGCGGTCACGTGGGGGCTCGGGGTGCACGACGGCTTCAGCTTCTCGGCCGGCCTGATCGACTACGTCATCAACTGGGGGCTGGCCACCAAACCGTGGCTGATCATCGTCATCGGACTCTGCTTCGCCGTGGTGTACTACGCGCTCTTCCGGTTCATCATCGTCAAATTCGACCTGAAAACCCCGGGGCGCGAGGACGAGGCGGAGGTGGAGGACGTCACCAAAGCCTGATTGACCGCCGCCCGGAACACCGGTCACAAAGGCCCTCGGACCCATTGGACCCGGGGTCTTCGGCATTTCTGGAAAGGACCGAATTCCCTATTCGCCGCCCACCGAAAAGTCAATTCGGTCGCGATCCGTCCGGCCGGTGGCGGTCCGGACGGGTGCCGACCACAGACGGGGGACGTCCCACCGGCACGTCCGCGACCCTCCGGTCACTCTCAGCAGTCGCCGCACGCACCGGGAAGCAGCCCGGTCGTCCGAGCCCGAGCCCACGACCCCACCCCGGCCCGGTCGCCGCACGGGCTCCGCGCTTTTTGTTGCGCAAATAGCCAAAATCACAATCGTGACTGAAATCATGATCGTCGTTCCGCGGCCAGGTTTCGATTTCATAGCGCTTCCCGGTGGCAGCGCTATCCGGGGTTCCCCGACTTCTCCACCCGTGCTACAAAACTGGTCTACACCACGTGTGGTGTAGACCAGTTCGCGGTTCGGCCCCTGTGCCTCCCCCGACCGACCGCCATGCCGTTAGGAACCCACCCCCATGAGTCAGTCTGCGCAGGCACCGGCGCCCGCCACGGCTCCGGCCACCCCCAGCCCCGCCAAGCAGTTCGGCCAGAACCTCCTCCAGGGACTGCAGAAGATCGGCCGCAGCCTCCAGCTGCCCATCGCGGTGCTCCCCGCCGCCGGTCTGCTGATGCGTCTCGGCCAGGACGACGTCTTCGGCAAGGACGGGCTCGGCTGGGACAAGGTCGCCTCGGTCTTCGCCGCCGCCGGCAACGGTGTCTTCGGTGCCCTTCCGATGTTGTTCGCGGTGGGCATCGCGATCGGCTTCGCCAAGAAGGCGGACGGATCCACCGCCCTCGCCGCGCTGGTCGGCTTCCTGGTGTACCAGAAGGTGCTCACCGCGTTCCCGGTCGCCGAGGGCCACATCGCCGACGGCAAGTGGGTCGAGCCGGTCTACCAGGACCCGGGCGTGCTCGGCGGCATCGTGATCGGCCTGCTGGCCGCCGTGCTGTGGCAGAAGTACCACCGCACCAAGCTGGTCGACTGGCTCGGCTTCTTCAACGGCCGCCGCCTGGTCCCGATCATCATGGCCTTCGTCGGCACCGCCGTCGGTGTGCTCTTCGCCCTGACCTGGGGCCCGGTCGGCGATGCCATCAAGAGCCTGAACGACACCCTGATCGGCGCCGGCTCGTTCGGCGCGGGCGCCTTCGGTCTGGTCAACCGTGCTCTGCTGCCGGTCGGCATGCACCAGTTCGTGAACTCCTTCGCCTGGTTCCAGACCGGTGACTTCACCGGCCCGGACGGCGTCGTCGTCCACGGTGACCTGCACCGCTTCTTCGCCGGGGACCCGACCGCCGGGCAGTTCATGTCGGGCTTCTACCCGATCATGATGTTCGCGCTGCCCGCCGCCGCGCTGGCGATCGCCCACACCGCCAAGGCCCATCGCCGCAAGGCCGTCACCGGCATGATGGTGTCGCTGGCCCTGACCTCCTTCGTCACCGGTGTCACCGAGCCGATCGAGTTCTCCTTCGTCTTCATCGCCCCGCTGCTGTACGTCATCCACGCGGTGCTGACCGCCGTCTCGATGGCCGTCACCTGGGCGCTCGGCGTGCACGACGGCTTCACCTTCTCCGGCGGCCTGATCGACTACGCGCTGGCCTGGAGCAAGGCCACCAGCCCGTGGCTGATCATCCCGATCGGCCTGGTCTTCGCCGCGATCTACTACTTCGTGTTCCGCTTCGCGATCACCAAGTTCGACCTCAAGACCCCCGGTCGCGAGGACGACGAGGAGATCGAGGACGTCACCAAGGCCTGACGCCCCGCCCGGCCGCTCCGAAGGCCCCGCCCACCGCCGCTCCCCTCTTGGCGGCCGGGCGGGGCCTTCGGCATGTCCGGCAGGTGGAAACGGCGGTTGACGAACCGACGGACGCCCTGGTCAACTGAAACCGTGTACCCCTCGTGCCCGCTGGTGACCCGTAGCCACATCGACTTCGGTCGCGTGTGGTCCGCGGCGTGTCGCGGCTGAGCCGACCCCTTCCCCCGCCGCCGCCCGGCTGAGTCCCCGCCCGGCGCCGGCCGTCCTCCTCCCCTCTCCACGCGACCGCGCGCCCGTACCCGCACCCGCACCGCCGTTCCGGTACGGGTTCCGCCGCAGCCGCGCGCATCCGCACGAGGAAAGCCAGGCTCGCCATGCCCCGCCAACTGCACCTCTCCGCCGCCATCGATGCCGCCATCGACGCCGCCCCTGACCGCCCCGGCCGCTTCGACGCCGGCCACTACGCCGCCCTCGCCCGCCTCGCCGAGCGCGCCGGCCTGGACTTCGTCACCCTGGACGACTCCTTCACCGCCGAACCGAGCCGCCCCGACGCGCTCGCCACCCTCGCCCGGATCGCCCCGCTGACCTCCCGGATCGGCCTGGTGCCCACCGTCACCACCACCCACACCGAGCCCTTCCACACCTCGATCTCGGTCAACACCCTGGACTGGGTGAGCGAGGGCCGGGCCGGCTGGCTGGTCGGCGTCTCCACCACCGAGGCCGAGGCCAAGGCCTTCGGCCGCCGCCCGGTCGCCGCCGAGGACGAGCTGTGGGCCGAGGCGGCCGACGCCGCCGAGGTCGCCGCCCGGCTCTGGGACAGCTGGGAGGACGACGCGGAGATCCGCGACACCGCCACCGGCCGGTTCATCGACCGCGACAAGCTGCACCACATCGACTTCGAGGGCCGGCACTTCTCGGTCCGCGGGCCATCCATCACCCCGCGCCCGCCCCAGGGCCGCCCGGTGGTCACGGTGCCGGTGGCCGCCGCCGACCTCGCCCAGGACGCCTCCCCGGGCGGGCGGGCCCGGGTCGCCACCGCGATCCGGTACGCCGACGTCGTGCTGCTCGACGCCCCCGACGGGGCCACCCGACTGACCTCCGCCACCGAACTGCGGCTGCGCTCCGGCGAACAGCTGCGCGTCCTGGCCCGGCTCGACGCCGCCCTGCCCGACCGGGCCGCCGAGCACCGGCTGCTCGCCGAACTCACCGCCACCGGCACCGGCGTGGACGGCTTCCACCTGGTCCCCGCCGAGCCCGAACGCGACCTGGCCGCCCTCGCCGAGCGGATCGCCCCCGCCCTGCGCGACGCCGGGCTGCTGCGCACCGGGTACCCCGGGTGCACCCTGCGCGACCACCTCGGCCTGGCCCGCCCGGCCAGCCGCTACACCACCGCCCACACCGCGAACAGCCGCCCGACCACCGACTCCGTCCTCGCCGAGGTGACCCGATGACGGACCGTCCGCTCAAGCAGATCCACCTCGCCGCGCACTTCCCCGGCGTCAACAACACCACGGTGTGGAGCGACCCGGCCTCCGGCAGCCACATCGAGTTCGACTCCTTCCGCCACCTCGCGAAGACCGCCGAGCGCGGGAAGTTCGACTTCTTCTTCCTCGCCGAGGGCCTGCGGCTGCGCGAGACCAGGGGCCGCATCCACGACCTGGACGTGGTCGGCCGCCCCGAGTCGATCACCGTGCTGAGCGCGCTGGCCGCCGTCACCGAACGGATCGGCCTGGCCGCCACGGTGAACGCCACCTTCAACGAACCGTACGAACTCGCCCGCCGCTTCGCCTCCTTGGACCACCTCTCCGGCGGCCGCGCGGCCTGGAACGTGGTCACCTCCTCGGACGCCTTCACCGGGGAGAACTTCCGCCGCGGCGGCTATCTGGACCGCGCCGACCGCTACTCCCGGGCCGCCGAATCCGTCCAGCTGGCAAGGGAGTTCTGGGACGCCGGGGCGGAGCCGGTACGGCACCGCGGTCCCCAGTTCGAGGTCGAGGGCCGGCTCTCGCTGCCCCGCCCGCCGCAGGGCCACCCGGTGGTCATCCAGGCCGGAGACTCCGCCGAGGGCCGGGAGTTCGCCGCCGCCACCGCCGACGTCGTGTTCAGCCGGCACTCCGAATTCGCCGCCGGCCAGGCGTTCCACGCCGACGTCAAGGGCCGGTTGGCCCGGTACGGGCGCAAGCCGGACGAGCTGAAGATCATGCCCGCCGCCACCTTCGTCCTCGGCGACACCGACGCCGCCGCGGCCGAGCGCGCCGCCGAGGTCCGCCGGGCCCAGGTCGGACCGGGGACGGCGATCGCCTTCCTGGAGCAGGTCTGGGGCGTCGACCTCTCCGACCACGATCCGGACGGTCCGCTGCCGGGCGTCGATCCCGACCCGGACAGCGCGCTGGTCCAGGGCCGGGTCCGCATCCCGGACCCGGTGGGCACCGCCGAACGCTGGCGGGCCCTGGCCGCCGAGAAGGGGCTGAGCAGCCGCGAGTTGGTCATCGAGGTGACCGGTCGGCAGTCCTTCATCGGCTCCCCCGCCACCGTCGCCGAGCGGATCGACCACTTCGTGCAGCAGGACGCGGCCGACGGCTTCGTCCTCGTCCCGCACCTGACCCCGGGCGGCCTGGACGAGTTCGTCGACCAGGTCGTCCCACTGCTCCAGGAGCGCGGGGTGTTCCGCACCGAGTACACCGGCCCGACCCTGCGCGACCACCTCGGCCTGCCGGTGCCCGGGCGGAGCTGAGTCGGATCAGACCTCGTACACCGCGCCGGCCCGGGCCAGCTCGACCGGGCCGGCGTAGGTGGTGGCGGCGTCACGCCGGTTGCGCTCGGCGTCGGTCCACGGCGGGATGTGGGTGAGGACGAGCCGACGGGCCCCGGCCGCGGTGGCGTGCTCGCCGGCCTCCCGGCCGTTGAGGTGGACGGCCCGGTAGGTGTCGCGGCCGTCCTGGTACGCGGCCTCGCAGAGGAACAGGTCGGTGTCGCGGGCGAGTTCCACCAGTGCGGGGCTCTCACCGGTGTCGCCGGAGTAGACCAGCGAGCGGCCGCCGTGCTCCAGCCGGAAGGCGAAGGTGTCGACGGGGTGGTTGACCTGCGCGACGGAGACCCGGAACGGGCCGAGCTCGAAGCTGCCCGGAGTGAGCGTGCGGAACTCGAACACCTCCTTCATTCCGGGGTTCTCCGGCATGTCGTAGGCGCGGGCGAGCCGCTCGGCGGTGCCGGCCGGGCCGTACACCGGCAGCAGGGCGGGGCAGCCCTCGGCGCGGTAGTTGCGGGCGACCCAGTAGGCGCACAGGTCGACGCAGTGGTCCGCGTGCAGGTGGCTGAGCAGGACGGCGTCGACCTCGTAGAGGCTGGTGTACTTCTGCAGCGCGCCGAGGGCGCCGTTGCCGAGGTCCAGCACCACGCGGTAGCCGTCGGCCTCGACCAGGTAGCTGGAGCACGGCGAGTCGACGGACGGGAAACTCCCCGAACACCCCACCACGGTCAGTTTCATCCGAGCCCCTCCGCCCCGACACGTCCTGGCTGCTGCTGGGCTGCTTTCCACGCTGTTGAGGCGGCATGGAGAACAGCATGGAAAAAACGGCATGGAAAACGGCAGGCCGGGCCGGTGGACCGGCCGGTAGCACTGCGTTGGTGTGTCGAGGGTAAGGGCGGACCGTCACTTTGCCCCCGTCCCCGTGCCGCGCTGTGGCTGGAATCACCCAGACCGCCCGGGCGGGAACGGCGCCGTGGGATCAGCGGTGCCGGGGGCGGTTGCGGGCCCAGCCGCGGACGGTCTCGGGGTACCAGCGGGGGTGTCCGCTGCCGTCGATCACGTCCGGCTCGGGCAGCAGCCCGTGCCGCCGGTAGTTGCGGACCGTCTCCGGCCGGACGTTGATGTGCCGGGCGATCTCGGCGTACGACCAGAGTTCCGAACTCCTCACGCGCCCACCTCGCTTCGCTCGGCAGGGGCATTCGCCCATTCGCACCTTTCGACGGTTCGCTCACTTCGTTCGCTCACGAGGGCACCTCCGGGGGGACGGGGGCGGACGTTCGTGAGGCAGCCTGTCCGGGCGGCACCGGGAGGTTGCCGACAGAACGGGCGTCGTGGCGGTTCCGTGACGAACCGGGAACAATTCACGGACAAATGCTCAACTGTCACAGCCGCCACGGTGGTGGCGTTCACCACCGGCCCGGTACGGTACGCCGCATGACTGGTATCCGGGTGGTCCTGGCCGTGGCGGGCATCGCCGTGCTCGCGGCCGTCGCTGCGGCGCTGGCGAGGCGCACCCGGCCGGCGGCGCGCCCGGCCGGTCCGACCCGCCCGGCCGGCCCGCGGCCGCGCCCGGCCACCGGGGCCGGCCCGGAGGCGCAGGAGATCTGGTGGGCGGAGGTGCCGTTCGAGGACGGCCCGGGCGCCAAGGACCGCCCCTGCCTGGTGCTGCGGGTGCACGGCCGGACCGCCACCGTCGCGAAGATCACCAGCAAGCACCACGCCGAGCGCCCGGGCGTGCTGCCGCTGCCGCCCGGTTCGGTGGGCGACCGGCAGGGCCGGGCCAGCTGGCTGGAGACCGACGAGCTGCGCGAGGTGCCGCTGTCGGCCTTCCGCCGCCGGGCCGGCACGGTGGACCGGCAGGTCTGGGCCCGGGCCCAGCGGGCGCTACAGCACTAGGCCCAGAGCTGGCCCTGCAGCGCCTCGACCGCCGCCTCGGTGGACTCGGCGGTGTAGATGCCGGTGGACAGGTACTTCCAGCCGCCGTCGGCGACCACGAAGACGATGTCCGCGCGCTCCCCGGCGGCCGCCGCCTTGCGGCCGACGCCGATCGCGGCGTGCAGGATGGCGCCGGTGGAGACGCCCGCGAAGATGCCTTCCTGCTGGAGGAGTTCGCGGGTGCGGCGGACGGCGTCGGCGGAGCCGACCGAGAAGCGCGTGGTGAGCACCTCGGCGTCGTAGAGCTCGGGGACGAAGCCCTCGTCGAGGTTGCGCAGCCCGTACACCAGGTCGTCGTAGCGGGGTTCGGCGGCGACGATCTTCACGCCGGGGACCTTCTCGCGCAGGTAGCGGCCGACGCCCATCAGGGTGCCGGTGGTGCCGAGGCCGGCCACGAAGTGGGTGACGGTGGGCAGGTCGGTGAGGATCTCGGGGCCGGTGGTGGTGTAGTGGGCGCCCGCGTTGTCGGGGTTGCCGTACTGGTAGAGCATGACCCAGTCGGGGTGCTCGGCGGCGATCTCCTTGGCGATCCGGACGGCGGTGTTGGAGCCGCCGGCGGCCGGGGAGGAGATGATCTCGGCGCCCCACATCCGGAGCAGTTCGCGCCGTTCCTCGCTGGTGTTCTCGGGCATCACGCAGACCATCCGGTAGCCCTTGAGCTTGGCGGCCATGGCGAGCGAGATGCCGGTGTTGCCGCTGGTGGGCTCGAGGATGGTGCAGCCGGGGGTGAGCCGGCCGTCGGCCTCGGCGCGCTCGATCATGTGCAGCGCGGGGCGGTCCTTGATCGAGCCCGTGGGGTTGCGGTCCTCCAGCTTGGCCCAGAGGCTGACCAGGCCCTCGGTGTTGCCGGGGACGGCGGCGGACAGCCGGGGCAGGCGGACCAGCGGGGTGTTGCCGACGGCTTCGAGCGGACTGTCGTATCGCAAGGGAGGCCTCCGGCCACGGCGGTGAGGGTGAAGAGGGGCGGCTCCCCCGCCACCGGGCCGGAGGCGGGGAGCCGGGAGATCAGCGGGCGCCGCCGGCCACGGCGGGCAGGATGGTGACGCTGTCGCCGTCGGCGACGGCGGTGGAGATGCCCTCCAGGAACCGGACGTCCTCGTCGTTCAGGTAGACGTTGACGAAGCGGCGCAGCTCGCCGCCTTCGAGCAGGCGGGCGGCGATGCCGGGGTGGCGGGCGTCGAGGTCGGCGAAGAGTTCCCCGAGGTTGCTGCCGGTGCCCTCGACGGCCTTGGCGCCGTCGGTGTAGGTGCGGAGGATGGTCGGGATGCGGACCTCGATGGCCATGGGTGCGCTCCTGTGCGAATCGTGGAGGTGGGTGGGCCGCAACGGGCGCGGCGGGGCGGAGGGTGCCCGGGGCTCGACGCCGCCGGGGTGGCGGCGGGGCCCGGGTGGGGCGGGGCGGCTCTCAGCGCGAGCGCGCGGGCGTGCCGGGACAGATCGCGCCGGCGTGCCGGCACAGGTCGATGTGCAGGCGCGCCACGAGGCGGGTGCCCGGGGCCTGGTTGCTCACATCGACGGAACGCATGGGCTCATCGTATAGATTCCCGGGCCCGCTCCGACACGCCCGTCTCGTGATCCGGATGTTGTCGTTTCCGATGCTGAGACGACGGGGCCCGCCGACCGTTCGTGGCTGGGCGGCGGGCCGGGTCCGGGTGGGTGCCGGTCAGGCCGGGTAGGCCTCGACGACCTGGACGTCTTCCTCCGTGATCTCGCCGTCCACGATGCGGAACGAGCGGAACTGGTAGGGGTCGTCGTCGCCGTTGCCGTCGGCGGTGGAGACCAGGACGTAGTGGGCGAACGGCTCGGAGGCGTAGCTCACGTCGGTGCGGGAGGGGTAGGCCTCGGTGGCGGTGTGCGAGTGGTAGACGATCACCGGCTCCTCGTCCAGGTCGTCCATCTCGCGGTAGAGCTTGAGCAGGTCGCCCGAGTCGAACTCGTAGAAGGTGGGCGAGCGGGCCGCGTTGAGCATCGGGATGAACCGCTCGGGCCGGCCGCTGCCGGCCGGTCCGGCGACCACGCCGCAGGCCTCGTCCGGGTGGTCGGCACGGGCGTGGGCGACGATCCGGTCGCGGATTTCTCGGGTGATGGTCAGCATGTGGTCAGGATAGACACGCCCCGGCGGCCGTCCGCCGGGGCGTCCGAGGCGCGGTCAGTGGGTGTCCACGTTCCCGTTGACGGCGTGCAGGTGGTCGTGCGACTGGGCGTGGACGGCCTGCGGGTTGCGGCGCTTGAGCAGCTGGTAGCCGATCACCAGCAGCAGGGCCCAGCCCGGGAAGACGTACAGCGAGATCCGGTTGTCCTTGTCCAGTCCGATGAGGACCACGACCAGGGCCAGGAAGGCGAGGGCGGTCCAGCTGACCCAGGCGCCGCCGGGGGCCTTGAAGGTGGGCGGGGGCAGGTGGCCGGCCCGCCAGGCCTTGCGGTAGCGGATCTGGGAGATCAGGATCATCGCCCAGGTCCACAGTCCGCAGACCGTGGCGACCGAGGTGATGTACTCGAACGCCCGTGCCGGGACGAGGTAGTTGAGCACCACGCCGGCGCCCATCAGCAGGCAGGAGAGGGTGATCGCGAAGGCCGGGGTGCGGCGGCTGTTGAGCTTGGTGAGCCGTCCGGGGGCCTGGCCGCGCAGGGCGAGGTCGCGCAGCATGCGGCCGGTGGAGTACATCCCGGAGTTGCAGGAGGAGAGTGCGGCGGTGAGCACCACGAAGTTGATGATGCCGGCCGCGGCCGGGATGCCGATCTTGCCGAAGGCGGCGACGAACGGGCTGACGCCGGGCTGGAACTCGCGCCAGGGCACGAGCGAGAGGATGACCACGAGGGCGCCGATGTAGAACAGCGCGATGCGCCAGGGCAGGGTGTTGATGGCGCGCGGCAGGGTCTTCTCGGGGTTCTCGCTCTCGCCCGCGGTGACGCCGACGAGTTCGACGCCCAGGTAGGCGAACATGACGATCTGCAGGGTCATCACGGTGGCGCCGATGCCCTTGGGGAAGAAGCCGCCGTCCTGCCACAGGTTGCCGATCGACGCGGTGTCACCGGCCTTGCTGAAGCCGAGGGTCAGTACGCCGATGCCGATCAGGATCATGCCGATGATGGCGGTGACCTTGACCATGGAGAACCAGAACTCGATCTCGCCGAAGAGCTTCACCGAGATCAGGTTGGCCGCGTAGAGGATGACGAGGAAGGTCAGTGCGCTGGCCCACTGGGGTATGCCGGGTGCCCAGAACTTGACGTACACGGCGGCGGCGGTGGTCTCGGCCATGCCGGTGACGACCCAGAACAGCCAGTACGTCCAGCCGGTGACGTAGCCGGCGAAGGGGCCGAGGAACTCTCGGGCGTACTCGGCGAAGCTGCCGGAGACCGGGCGGTACGTGAGCAGTTCGCCGAGGGCGCGCATGATCACGAAGATCACCAGGCCGGCCACCGCGTAGGAGAGGATGAGGCTCGGTCCGGACTTGGAGATGGCGGTGCCGGCGCCGAGGAAGAGGCCGGTGCCGATCGCGCCGCCGATCGCGATCATCTGTATCTGGCGGCTGCCCAGTCCCCGCTCGTATCCCTCCTCGTCCGGTTTCTCGTCGACCACCTGATCGTAGATCTGCTCGGCCATGGTCACCGTCCTGGTGGGTCTCGTTCGTGGGGTGAAGTCGTACCACGCACGGTCCGGATACCGGTGTTCATCTGAGCGATATTTGAGCATGACCTGCTATGTTTTGCCCGATTTATGCGAAAATGCCCCGGCCGATCGTCCACATGCTGGACGGAGCGGCCGGGGCTTGCCCGAAAGCGGGCAGGATCGCCCTGGAGCGTGGGGGGAACCGCTCGGCGGTCAGTCGGTGATCGCCTCCAGCAGCGACTCCTGGAGCGCCCCCAGCCACAGGTAGGCCATCACCAGCGGCTTGCGCTCGTCACTGTCCGGCAGCTCGTAGAGGCCCTGCTCGTCCTCCTCGGAGACCTCCAGCCGCACCCCGAGGGTCAGCCGCAGGTCGTTCAGCGCGCCCAGCCAGTGCAGGCAGTCGGCGGCGGCCAGCTTGAGCACCCCGGCGCCGCCGAGGCCGTCCAGAGCCCGGACCACCTGGAGCGCGTCATCGCGCTTGCGGGCCCGCAGGTCGAGCTCGGTGTAGCGGCGGAACTCCCCGGAGGCGGCCCGGCTCTCGGCGTCGTCCGGCGCGGCCGGGTCGCCGTAGGCGTCCGGGAAGAGCCGGGCCAGCGCCGGGTCGGCGGGTGCCTCGGTCGGGCCCTCGGCGAACAGCGCCGCCAGCGGGTCGTCGCCGTCCCCGCCCGGGCCGGGGCCGATCAGCTCCAGCATCTGCACTTCCAGCGACCGCAGGATGGAGGCCTCCACCTCGTCCAGCACGATCGCCGCGCCACCACCGCCAGCGCTCTCGAACAACCCAGCCATCTGTATCGGTCAGCCCGTCTTCGTCGTCTTCGGCCGCACCGCCGCACCGGCGGGCGGACAGTCACTGTGCGCCGGATGGGCGGTCAGTCGTGCTGCAGCGTCGCCCACAGACCGTAGCCGTGCATCGCCTGGACGTCCCGCTCCATCTCCTCGCGGGAGCCGCTGGAGACCACCGCCCGGCCCTTGGTGTGCACGTCCATCATCAGCTTCCGGGCCTTGTCCTTCGGGTAGCCGAAGTAGGCCTGGAAGACGTACTGGACGTAGCTCATGAGGTTGACCGGGTCGTTGTGCACGATGGTCACCCAGGGCGTGTCCGGCTCGGTCACCGGTTGTCCTTGGACCTCCGGGCGCTCGATCTCCACGGGCGCGACACTCACCGCCGGGCCTCCTCGTTGCACACTCGTTCCGTCATTCCTCATGGCCCATGCTGCCATCCGGGGGACACCCGGGCGATTCCGGCCCGGCCCTCGCGACGAGAAATCGTCACTCTGACGCTAAGTGGTAGTAGCATCATCCTCATGGACGCCACTTCAGTGCGCGCGGCCGGGTCGACCGCGCTGCTCACCGACCGCTACGAGCTCACCATGCTGCAGGCCGCCCTGCGCAGCGGGGCCGCGCACCGCCGCTCCGTCTTCGAGGTGTTCACCCGACGCCTGCCCGGCGGCCGCCGTTACGGCGTGATGGCCGGCACCGGCCGGGTGCTGGACGCCGTCGAGGACTTCCGCTTCGGCACCGCCCAGCTGGACTGGCTGTCCGACCAGGGCGTGGTCGAGGACGACACCCTGCGGTTCCTCGCCGACTACCGCTTCCGCGGCGACATCCACGGCTACCCCGAGGGGGAGGTCTACTTCCCCGGCTCGCCGGTGCTCACCGTCGAGGGCAGCTTCGCCGAGGCGGTGATCCTGGAGACGGTGATCCTGTCCATCCTCAACTACGACTCGGCGATCGCGGCCGCCGCCTCCCGGATGACCGCCGCCGCCGGCGGCCGCCCGGTGATCGAGATGGGTGCCCGCCGGGCGCACGAGCAGGCCGCCGTCGCCGCCGCCCGGGCCGCCTACATCGCCGGCTTCGCCGCCACCTCCGACCTGGAGGCCGGCTTCACCCACGGCATCCCGACCACCGGCACCTCCGCGCACGCCTTCACCCTGGTGCACGACAGCGAGCGGGACGCCTTCCAGGCCCAGATCGCCTCGATGGGCAAGGGCACCACGCTGCTGGTCGACACCTTCGACCTGCACGAAGCGGTCCGCACGGCCGTCGAGGTGGCCGGCCCCGAGCTGGGCGCGGTCCGGATCGACTCCGGCGACCTCACCCTGTTGGCCCACCGGGTCCGCCGCCAGCTGGACGAGCTCGGCGCCGAGCAGACCCGGATCATCGTCACCTCGGACCTGGACGAGTACGCGATCGCCGCCCTCGCCGCCGCCCCGGTGGACGGCTACGGCGTCGGCACCAGCCTGGTCACCGGCAGCGGTCACCCGACCTGCGCGATGGTCTACAAGCTGGTCGCCCGCGCCGAGACCCCGGACGGCCCGCTGGTACCGGTCGCCAAGCGCGCGGCCGGCGGCAAGACCAGCATCGGCGGCCGCAAGTGGGCCGCCCGTCGGCCCGACGCCGAGGGCGTGGCCGAGGCCGAGGTGATCGGCACCGGGCCGGTCCCGGACGAGCTGCGGTCGCACCTGATGCAGGTGCCGCTGGTGCTGGCCGGCGAGACCGTCGGCCGCGAGCCGCTGACCGCCGCCCGCGACCGGCACGTCCGGGCCCGCGCGGCGCTGCCGCTGTCGGCCACCCAGCTCTCCAAGGGCGACCCGGTCATCCCCACCGAGCTGATCGACTGATCCCCCCGATCCGCCCCCCACGGGCGGCCGCGCGGCCCGGCGACGGGTCACGGACCCGCCGCCGCGCGCCACAGACCTTCCGCCCCCGCGCGCCACTCCCTAGAGTCAGCCGTAGAGTCCCCAGGGCCCTCCCGAGCCGTCCGGCGTCCGCGAGGACCCCGCCACCGGGGCGCACCGCCCCCACATCCGAGGATGCGAGCCATGCACCGGGCACTGATCGTCGTCGACGTGCAGAACGACTTCTGCGAGGGCGGCAGCCTGGCCGTCGCCGGCGGCGCCGAGGTGGCCGCCGCCATCACCGACCTGATCGCCGAGTCCTCCCCCGGCTACCAGCACATCCTCGCCACCCGCGACCACCACATCGACCCGGGCGAGCACTTCTCCGCCGAGCCGGACTACGTCTCCAGTTGGCCGGTGCACTGCGTGGCCGGCACCGAGGGCGTGGGCTTCCACCCCAACTTCGCGCCCGCGGTGATCTCCGGGGCGGTCGAGGCGGTCTTCGACAAGGGCGCCTACTCGGCGGCCTACAGCGGCTTCGAGGGGCTGGACGAGAACCGTCGCGGCCCGGTGGAGTGGCTGCGCGAGCGGCAGGTCGAGGAGATCGACGTGGTCGGCATCGCCACCGACCACTGCGTCCGGGCCACCGCCCTGGACGCCGTGCGGGCCGGCTTCACCACCCGGGTGCTGCTCGACCTCACCGCCGGGGTGGCGCCGGAGACCACCGCCGCCGCGCTGGAGGAGCTGCGGGCGGCCGGGGTCGAGCTGGTCGGCGAGCCGGTGGTCCGTCCGTCCTGAGTCGTACTCGGCGCGGGGACGGCGCTCAGACCACCAGCAGCTCCACCACGTCCGTCCCGCCGGCCCGGTAGGCCTCGCGCAGCTCGCCGCCGACCGCCTCCGGGTCGGCGGCGAGCCGGGCGCCGGAGACGTACACCACGCGGATGCCCAGGTACTCCATCCGGTGCTGCCCGCCGCGCACCCAGGCGGCCTCGCCCTCGCTGACGCAGCGCAGGTCCGAGTCCACCTCCACCGCGACGCCGCGCTCCGGCCAGTAGAGGTCCGGGATGCCGATGTAGGTGCCGCCGCGCATCCGCAGCTCCGGGCCGGCCAGCGGGGCCGGCAGCAGCCACTCGTCCACCAGCCGGTCCACCTGCTCCAGCACGAAGTCCCGTTCCGCCGAGAGGAGTTCGTCCAGGGCGGCGCGCACCCGGGGCTCCGCGGTCAGTCCGGAATCGACCAGCTCGGTGACCAACTCCCGCACCGTGCACCGGCTCTCCGGACGGGCGACGGCCTCCCGCAGCACCTCGCGCACCGGCACCGCCGCGTCCCCGTCCGCCGTCCACTCGCACAGCGCGTCCGCGACCGCCCGGGCGACCGGCGCGCAGGCCAGGCCGTGCACCGAGCGGGCCACCAACTCCCGTTCGGTGCGCAGGATCCGCACGTCACCGGCGTCCTTGAGCCGACGCTGACGGGGCACCAGGACGTCCACCCCGGTCACCGCGGGCAGCCGGGGCACGCTGGCGAAGCCGTACAGCGCCAGGGCGGCCGCGCCGGTGATCACCGCGCCCTCGCGGCGGCCCTCCTGCCGGCCGTTCTGCGCCGCGTACAGCAGCGCGGCCCACATCCGCTGCTCCGGGGTGGGATCGCCGGACTGCAGCAGGTAGACCCGGGGCAGCAGCCGCTGCCAGGGGCCGCCCCGGCGGCAGTGCTCGGTGATGACCCGGGCCGGCACGCCCCGGGCGCGGAGCTGGCTCGCGGTGACGACGTTCTGCTGACGCTGCGCCAGCTCCTCCAGGGAAGGCGGCGGCGTGGGGATCCGGTAGCTCATGCCGACACCATCCCCAACCGGCGCGCCGCGCGTGACACAGCCTGACGCACTGTTACCCAACCGTCGCGAAACCGGGACCAGCCTGCACTAAAGTCCCCATACCCTCACCCATTTGGAGTAAATGACGTTCATACGGCTATCAGATTTGCTCGAAAACGATCGCCGACCTGGCCGTCTGACCCAGGGTGATCAAGGGCATACGGCGAGGGACCCTCCGGACGTCAATCGCGCCTCCGGGATTGCCTAGGCTTACGTCATGTCACGTGACGAGACCGCCGGCCTCCGCGCGGCCCAGCTTCGCCTCGGCCGTCTGCCCGGATACGTCCGCCGCCCGGACCCGGCCCGCCGCAGCGGTGAAAAGGGCCATACGTACAAGAAAGGCTGGGAGGTCCGCTTCACCGCCCGGAGCGAGGCCGAGATAGCGGAGATCCGCGACCTGGTGGTCGCCGCCGGGTTCGCCCCGGCCAGACCCTTCTTCAAGGGGCACCAGCTGATCCAGCCGGTCTACGGCATGGCCGCCGTGCAGGCCTACCTGGCCGCTAGACAGGCGGCCGAGGAACACGCCGAGCGGGTCGCGCTCGGCCGCCGCCGGCGCGAGACGGGGGCGCACCCCGGCGCGCCCCGCACCGGGGGGGCGCACCCCGGCGCGCCCCGCACCGGGGGGGCGCACCCGGGCGGCGGGCACGCCGCGACCGGGGCTGCGGCGGCCGCAGCACAGCCGGCCCGGTGCCGGGCCGGCGAGTCGTTCCCCACCCAGGTCGAGCGTGGCCACAGCGCCGACGACCGGCTCTCCCCCACGGAGGTCCTCCCGAAGTCCTGACCGGGCGGCAGCGCGCCGCCCCGACCCGCGCCCCGGTCGCCGCGAGCCGCCGGGGCGCACTCGACGCCCCCCACCCCCTCCCGCCCCGGCGCAACCCCCGTCGTGAGTGCGGTTGCACAGGCGGTTGCGCGCGCCCGGCTTCGCGCCCTGGGCGTGGACGCCGGCCCCGACAGGCCCTACGGTGACACCTCAACTGCCGTGCGAATACTGCCGCCCACACCCTCTGACCAGCCCCGACACGCTCGCACCTACGTCCCCCGCAGCACTGCGCACCACACCCCCGACCGGCCCCCGACCGGCAGTACCGCCGCCGCGCCGCACCGATCGTCAACGGAACCGGCCGAGCGTCGGCGGGTTCCGGGCATTCCATCAGATTGGTCACCCAGCGCACCGAGGGCCTACCGTAGAGTGAGCACAGATGATCGACCGCCAGAAGTCCATCTCCCCTTCCGAGAAGACGAGATGACCAATCGTCACACGAGCGCGGCCGAGCCTCCCCCGGGGCCCGGCGAACCGGAGGACGTACCGCTGGAGTTCGCGGCCTTCTGCGAACTCCACCGTCCCCGGTACCTCAGCTACGCCAGGGTGTGGCTGACCGAGCACGCCGACGCGGCCACCGCCGTCCAACAGGCCTTCGCCGAAATCGCCCTGCAGTGGCGGGAGTTGCTCACCAGTCCGAACCCGACCGCGCTCGCCTGGCAGATCCTGCGCGGCACCGTCGCCGAACACACCCGGCAGCCGGTCGCCGCCCCCGACCGCCACCCCGCCGACGACGACCTGGCGATCCTGCACTACGTCGTCGGCCTCGCCGCCCCCGAGATCGCCGACGTCATCGGCACCGACACCGCCAGCGTCGCCGGACGGCTCCGGCGCACCATGCTGCACGAGGCCTCCGGCTGGTGAGCCGCCCTGCCGAGCCGCGCCGGTGAGCCGCCCCCTGGTGAGCCGCCCCGGCCGCGTCAGACCCGCTCGCCCGTCACGTCGAACAGGTGGTGCACCGGGTCGTGGATCAGGTAGCGGGCGAAGGACTCGACCGTGAACCGCGCCCCGTCGCTGCGGTCCCCGGTCCGTTGCCACTGCTCGCCCGACACCGCCTCGAACGCCGCCGCCAGCGCCTCCCCGGCCTCCGCCAGCTCCCCGGCCACCACCTGCGGCCGCTGCTCCCAGTAGCGCTCTGCGGCCGCCGTCTCGTCCTGGTCCCAGTTCGGGAACAGCGGGCCGTCCTGGTCGAGCATCAGGTCCAGCCGGACCAGGAACAGCCGGAAGACGTCCCGGACGTGGCAGGCGTACTCCAGGTGCGACCAGACCTCCGGGCTCGGCCGACGGCGCACCCCGTCCTCGTCGCCCGCCAGCACCGCCAGCCAGCTCCGCGCGTTGTCCCGGACCATCCCGGCGACGTCCGTGGCGGCCACCGCCGGGGTGTCCAACCCGCAGTCGGGGCAGGGACGTTCCAGCACCCAGGTCCAGTCCTTGGTGTCGGGGACGATCGCGTCGGCGGGGCTGGCGTCGGTGGGGCCGGCGTCGGTGGGGCCGGCGAGGTTCTCAGGAGTGCTCATGGGCCCAGCATCGCGGCCCCGCACCCCGGCCCACCAGCGGCAAGGACGCCAGCGACCGCCGAAATACTGCCAGCGGCCTTCCCGCCGTCCGCCGCACCAGACCGGCTCAGCGCTCCGCGCGCTCGTACTCCAACCGGGCCGCCAGCAGGCTCCCCAGGTTCTCGCGGCTCCACTCGCACACCGCGTCCATCGGCCCGAGCAGCGTCCGGCCCAGCGGCGTCAACGCGTACTCCACCCGCGGCGGGTTCTCGGCGTACTCCGTGCGCACCACCGCGCCGTCCTGCTCCATCGAACGCAGCGACTCCGCCAGCACCTTCGCGGTGATGCCCGCCAACGGCACTCGCAGCTCGGAGAACCGGCGCGGACCGCCCTCCAGACAACGGATGATCCGCCAAGCCCACTTGCGGCTGCCCAGCACCGGCACGGACTGCACCGGGCAGTCGGCCGGGAAGAAATCCGCCGGCAGCGGCGCCGGCACGGTCTGCGTCATGCCCCGACGGTACCCGGGCCGCCGGACCCGGAGAAGCCGGTTCCGTTGAAGTAACCGGCACC
The DNA here is from genome assembly GCF_053596495.1 of Kitasatospora sp. NPDC001683. Classification (NCBI taxonomy): domain Bacteria; kingdom Bacillati; phylum Actinomycetota; class Actinomycetes; order Kitasatosporales; family Streptomycetaceae; genus Kitasatospora; species Kitasatospora sp. NPDC001683. The sequence goes on along the minus strand of NZ_JBSFGK010000035.1, from coordinate 36,102 downwards.
CCCCGGTCTACCGTCACGGCAACGGCGGACGACGCGTCCGCGACCGACCCACCGGAGACCCCCATGACCAGCACCACGCCCCGACAGCAGCAGCGCGCGGACGTCATCGTCTACGGCGCGGGCGGCCAGGTCGGCCGCGCCGTCGTCACCGAGGCCCGTCGACGCGGCCTCACCGTCACCGCCGCCGTCCGCGAGCCCGAGCGCCACGCCGACCTCGCCGCGGACGGCGTCACCCTGGTGCGCTGCGACGTCACCGACCCCGCCGCCGTCGCCGCCACCGCCCTCGGGCACCGCGCCGCCATCGCCTCCGTCTACACCCCCGACACCCCCTCCGGCGAGTTCTACCGCGCCGCCACCACTGCCCTCGTCACCGGCCTCGGCCGGGCCGGCGTCCCCCGCCTGCTCAGCGTCGGCGCCGCCACCACCCTGCAGACCGCCCCCGGTGTCGCCGTCCACGACGACCCCGATTTCCCCGAGGCCCACCGCACCTTCTCGCTCGGCCACTCCGCCGCCCTCGACCTGCTGCACGACTCCCCCAGCACCCTCGACTGGGTCGTCGTCACCCCGCCCATGGACCTCGACCGCACCGCCCCCGGCACCGGCCGCTACCGGGTCGGCGGCCCCCACGTCCTCGGCCCCCGGATCGCCCAGGCCGACCTCGCCGTCGCCCTCGTCGACGAACTCACCACCCCCACCCACCACCGGGAGCAGATCGCCGTCGCCGAATAGATCCCGGCACGAACCGGGCCCCGCAGGCATCCTGGGCCCGATGGCCACGAACCCCTCAGCCCTCGCGGTGAAACCCACCCTGCACGGCCCAGCGCCCGCCAAGCCCACCACTGGGACGACCGCTACTGGGACGTCCTCCACATGGCCGCCCTACGGGACGACTGGCTCAGCACTCACTGACCGGGCCCACCATAGGGCGGCGCAGCGGCACGCTTGCGGCGGCGCCTCGCCATCAGCACCGCGGCCGCGGCCGCGCCGAGCACCACGACACCGGCGGCCGCGGCGGCGATCACCAGGCCGGTGTTGTCGCTGCCACTGCTGGTGGAGGTGGCTTCGGGGGCTACGGAGGGTTGGTCGGCGGAATCGCTGTCATCGTCGGTCGGCGGTGTGCCCTTCGACTCCAGTCGCTTCACCAACGGGTTCTCCTTCGGCCCGTTGTCCACGGCAGAGTTCGGCTCAAGCGCCTTCGCGGGAGCGACAATGCCGTAGCCGTAGTGATCGTTCGGCACCACGGTCCCGTTCGCGGGAACAGTCGCCGACTTGATCATTCGGTTGATCACCTGTCCCGCCGACAGGTTCGGGTACTTGGACCGGATGAGCGCCGCAGTGGCAGAGACGTAGGCAGTGGCCTCAGAGGTACCGTCTCCCTCCCCATAACCCGTCGAGGTTTTCGCTGTGGCGTGGTAGATGTCCACCCCGGGCGCGACGAGCGTGGTCTCAGGACCCGATGTGGACTTTTCCCACACCGCCCCTTTGGAGTCAATTGCCCCGACGGCTACCACCCCTGGAAAGGCTGCCGGATATTCGACATCCATATTCGCGCCGGTGTTGCCTGCGGCAGCAACCAGCACAACGTCTCTCGACACCGCGTAGTTGACGGCCTTACGCAACTTCGAATCGAAGCGAAAGTCCTTCCCTCCGAGGGAGATATTGACGACCTTCGCACCGTGATCCACCGCAAAACGAATCGCGTCCGCGAATGCGGCGGGCTGAGGAGTGGAATCATCGCCTTGCGTTCCTACCTTCACCGGCAGGATCTTCGCCTTCGGCGCCAGGCCCGCAACGCCTGCCTTTGCCCCGTGCCCATGTCCCGCGATCAGGCTCGCCATAGCAGTGCCGTGACCGTCGGCGTCCACACGACCGTCCGTAGTGCCGCCGGAGAAGTCAGCCCCGGGAAGCACCTGCCCGGTCAGATCCTGATGATCTTGGTTCACTCCAGTATCGATCACGGCGACGATCACCCCGTCACCTTGGCTGGCCGGCCAGACCTTGGCCTCCGCCTCGAAGGTCTTCAGAGCCCACTGCTGGTCCCTGATCTGATCAGCCGATGCCACTGGTGCGGCGGCGACGCAGACCACTGCTCCAGCGGCGAGGACCGCCGTACCACGCGCCAACAGGCGGCTCGTCAAACCCGGTCACCCCACTCAACGAGGCATCCCGCAGATCACCGACCTGCGGGATGCGATCAGATCACCCGTCCGTTTGCGGACCGGCCTCATTCCACCACGTTCGGATTGGCCGACTTGTCCGACGCCCAGGTCTCCTCGTCTTCCACGAGGTAGTCCGGACGCTCTCCGTCCTTCCCGTGGTCCTTCTTTCGGCGTTGCGCTTCACTCATCGGGATCCCGGGAGACATGATTCCCGAGCTACGGGCCCCGGGTTCGGCACCCAGCCGACCGCGAGCCCCCAGTCCGGATCCTCCTTCGGTGAAGGCCTGCTTGCCGCGTGCTCCACCGCCGGGAGGCGCCGTCTCACGGACAGCACCACCGGGCTTGGCCAGGGATCCACCGACCTGCTTGGCGCCGGGCGTTCCACGGCCCCCAGCCCCGACGCCCGGGTAGATCTCACCGCCACCGCCGACGCTAGCGGCTCTCCCTCCACGTGGACCCGAACCCTCCAGCGGCGTCGAGCTACTGGGGAATCCCTTGTCGCCGAATCCGGTCTTGCCTTGCCCAAAGCCGGGCCCGACCGGAGCAGTCTGTACAGTCGGCCCCACAGGGCTCACGGTCGGCTGTCCACCGCCGCCCGTGATCGGTCCAGTCACCGGACCCGTGACCGACGTCGTGCTCAGGCCTGACGTCTGGGTCCCGGAAGTAACAGGGCTCGGGACACTTCCGCTCGGACGCGAGACCGGCGTGCCCGAAATACCGGCACCGGAGCTGGTGCTTGCTGCGGTCGACGGCTTCGACGGTGCCTGCGCCCTGCCTCCCTTGATGCCCGGGTCGGTCGGGGTGGACGCGCTCCTTGATGGAGGACTGGACACCACCGATGGTGCAGAAGCCCGAGACCGCTGCGGCGCGCTGGCAACCGCCGACCTCACCGAAGTACCGCCAGATCCGAAAGAGGTACCCGACACCATCGCCGCGACTGCAGCGGCCGCCCCACTCGAGTCGTCTTGTGATGTCTTGTCAGGATCACCCCGCTTCGCCGGCTTGAGGTTCAAAGTCGGAGCCTTCAGGGCCGGCGTCGCGATGCGGTAGTGCATCGCGAGGGTCTGCATGACGGCCGCCGCTTCGGCCTTCTTCCGGTCGGTGAGCTGGATGTGGTCGTCCTCGGTGCTGAAGACGTCGCCGACGGTGTCCTTGAACTTGTCCCAGTTGCCGGGTTCCTCGGGCATGTCCCGCTTGGCCGTGGCCATCGCCTCGGACATGTTGTGCAGCGTGTTGGCCGCGTCGTTCGCGTACGCGGCGGCCTCGTTGATGCTGGCGGCGAGGGTGAGCATGGAGGTGTGGAAGGAGTCGCTGGTGGTGCCTTCCCAGGTGCCGGCCGCCTCGGTGCTGACCGTGGTGAGGGTCTTGCGGATCTCCTTGAGGGTGGTCGCCGCCTTGCGCCAGGGGTCGCCGGCGGCCATCACCGCGCCGGGGTCGAGGGCCTGTGCCATCTTACGGAGATCGGCATGGCTGTACTTGGTGAAGTCGGTGTAGACCACGGGTGGTTCACCTCCGGTCGGATGGCTGGTCAGATGGTGGCGTTGCCGCGCTGGGACGGGACCTGGTTCTGCTCGTACGCGGCCTCGCTGCTGGCCGAGGGCTGGGCCACGGACCAGCCGTCGCCGGAGAGCTTGAGGTTCGTGGCCACGTGCTGGTCGTGTTCCTCGTAGTTGGTCGCGGTCAGCTCGGCGTTGCGCTGGGCGTCGTTGACGGCGCTCTGGAGCTGGTTGAGCACGTCCCGCAGCGCGTCCCGCATGGTGCTGTAGCGGTCGTGGATCTCGGTGGCCTCGGCGAAGGTGCCGAACGCGGTCTTGCCGAGGCCGCTGCGCCCGTGGGTGGCGTTCCCGTTGGCATCCTTCTCGAATTCCTTGAGCAGCAGCCGTACTTGGCCGGCGAAGGTGCGCAGTTGCTCGATCTCGACGCGGTAGCCCTGGTTGGCTCCGCCGGTCGAGCCGGTACCTGATCCCATGGCGGCGCCCCCCGTGCGTCCGTTCCTGGCGTTCGGGGCCGGCCGGGCCCCGGTGTCATGTCTAACACACCGGGCCCGAATCCCGCCCGGTGCACGGTCAGTTCGCGGTCGTCCGGGTGCGCTGGGCTTCGGCGAGGGCGCGGCGGCAGAGGGAGTCGGCGTGCCGGGTGGTCTCGGGCAGCCGGTAGCGGCGGGCGAGGTCGAGGGTGGTGCGGACGGCGCTGTCGAGGCCGATGCGGTGGCCGACGGAGACGTAGACGGGTTTGACGCCGGGCCGGGTGCGGACGGCCCGGCCGACCTCCTCGCCGGTGGCGGGGTCGGTGAGGGGGGTCCAGGAGCCGCGTTCCGGGGCGGGGTCGTGGTGGTCGAAGGTGAAGGGGGTCTTGGCGACGCCGAGGGTGCGCAGTCCGGTGAGGACGCCGAGGTGGCTGGCGAGGCCGAGGCGGCGGGGGTGGGCGAGGCCGTAGCCGTCGCAGACGACGGTGTCGGGGGTGCGGGTGAGGGCGGCCAGCGCGTCGAGGACGGCGGGGAGTTCGCGGAAGGCGAGCAGTCCGGGGACGTACGGGAAGGCGATCCGGTCGACGGCGGTGGCCTCTTCGACGACGTCCAGGGTGTCCCGGTCGAGCAGTACGGCCGCGGCGACGACCAGGTCGTGGTCGTCGTCGTAGGCGACGTCGACCCCGGCGATGAGCCGGCAGGGGGCGTCGTCGTCCTCGGCCCGGACGAGCGGCCGCAGCCGTTCCTGTTCGGCGAGCGCCTGGGCCTCGGTGGTGGGCCAGTCGGCGGGGATGGGCACGGTCGGTTCCCCCGGTCTGCGTGGTGTCGGACGGGCTCCACCGTACCGAGGGGTGTGGACGACCCCGGGGTGAGCCCGTGCGCCCCCTGTGCCACCGACCCCGCCAGCTAGCCTGATCGTGCCGAACTCCCTTGCCGGGTAGGACTCCTGGAGCCGGCACCATTCCCGCCCGTTTCCCCCGACGTGCGAAGGACCCCCGCCATGCCGCGTCCGTCCGCTGCCCAGTACTGCCTCGGCTCGTTCACCGTCGTCGCCACCACGGTGGCACTGCTGGCCGTTTCCGGCGCCTCGGGCGTCCTGGAGGTCGCGGTGCTGGTGGGGTTCGCGCTGGCGCTCGGCACCGGGGTGACGGTGCTCTCGCTGTCCGTCTCAACCCGCTCGGCCGCGGTCGCCGACGGTTCCGGGGCCTCCCCGGCCGCTGCCGGGCACGAGTACGCCCGGCAGCGCTGATCCGCCGCCGGGCGCCGTCGTCCCGCTGCCGCGGTCAGACCTCGGTGGTGACCACCACGGTCTTCGCGGCCTTGTCGTGGATGCACTGCCGGTAGGGACTGTCGAAGACGCCGAAAAGGCCGTCGATGATCCACCACAGGGCGGCGCAACAGAGCACGGCCGGGAGGATGTAGACGGCGGCCCGGGTCCAGGCGGCGGACTGGGCGGGTACGTTCCCGTCGATCAGCATGGCGACGCGGATCTTCATCGCCTTCTTGCCGAGGGTCTGGCCGTCCCGGCTGAGCATCAGGGCCTCGTAGACGAGGTAGATGGCGCAGCCGAGCCAGAAGGCTTCGGTGCTGCCCTGGCGCGTGCCGAGGTCGACGAAGAGTCCGACGACGATGACGCCGACGGCCTGGATGAGGACGTAGTCGATGAGGCGGGCGATGATCCGCTTGGGCCAGGTGCCGATCGGCGGCATGCCGGGGACGGGGCCGCCGCCGGGGGTGCCGTACATGCCGGGGCCGGTGCCGTAGCCGGGCGGGGGCTGGTCGTACGGCTGTCCGCCGTGGGGCGGTTGGCCGTGCGGGGTCTGACCGTGGGTCGGTCCGCCGTAGTTGCCCCGGTAGGCGCCGGGGCCCTCGGACGGGGTGCCACCGGGGGTGCCGGACGGGCCCTCGGACGGGGTGGGGCGCGGCGGTTCGCCTTCCGGCGTGCCGCCGCCCGGGGTCGGGGGCCGCTTGTCGGAGGAGGGCTGACCGCCCCCCTCCGGCTGGGGGCCTGAGGGGTCGTGGGTGCTCATCCCCCGAGTAGAACATCACACATTCTCAAGGCTTGGGACATTCAATCCGTTTTGCCATCGGCCGACCGGCCCCGGCGTACGCGGGCGGCCCCGGGAACGGGCACGGCGGCCTCAGCCACGGACCACCCGGGTCCGGGCCGCCCGGTCCTGCCAGCCGCGCCGCGCCGGACGGTCGAACACCGGCCAGACGAGGCCGAGCAGCAGCACCACGCCGAGTTGCCGGACGATCCACCGCAGCAGCGAGCGACCGAGGCTCAGCCGGGTCCGGTCACCGATGGCGGTGGCGTCCACCACCCGGATCCGGGCCAGCCGCTTGCCGAAGGTCTGACCGGTCCGGGCGATCGGCAGCACCTCGTAGACCAGGCTGACGAACACCAGGATGCCGAGCAGGGCGGCGAGCTTGCCCAGCACCACGTCGTCCACCAGCCAGACCTGCACCTGGCGGCGGGTGAGGGAGCTGGCCATCCTGGCCTGGTCGAGCTTCTGTTGGAGGTGGTCGGAGACCGAGCTTCCGAGCGGGATCCCGGCCGCGACCGCGACCACCAGCAGCACCGCGGTGTCCACCACCCGGGCCACCAGCCGCCGCCCCAACCCGGCGGGCACCGGGGCCGTCCGACGGCGGCGGACGGTGGCCTCCCGGGCCGGCCGCACCACGGGCAGCGGGGCGGCGGGAGCCGCGGCCGGCCCAGGCACCGGAACCGGGACGGGAGTCGACACCGGGGCCGGGACTGCGGCCCCGGCCGAAGAAGCCTCCGCACGGGCCGGAACGGTCAGCTCCTCCGCCGCCACCTCGGCCGCCACCTCGACCACCGGCACCGCGACGGCGGTCGCGATCGGCGCCGGCACCTCGCGGACCGCCACCGCCACGGCGGGTGCGACGGCCGTGGCCACCTCCACGGCAACAGGAGCGCGCTCCGCCTCCGCGCGCCCCTCCTCTTCCTCGGGCGCCCCCGGAAGCACTCCCCAGGACACCCAGCGCGGAGACCCGCCCGTCTCCGTCAGACCGCGCTGCGCCCGCGGGTCCGCCTGCCATCCGGAGGCCCCGGACACCCCGGCGGCCTCCTCCGCAGCGGGCTCGACGGTGCGGAACACCGGTCCGCCGATCACCTCCGCGACCCGCGGCCCGACCACGAAGGACGCCCCGCCGGTGGTCTGGTCGAGGTACACCGGCCCGGTGTCACCGGAGCCCGGAACCCCCCGGAACGGCGACGGGGACGGGGACGGTGACGAGGACGGCAACGGGCTCGGCGACTCGTTCGGCGAGGGCGATGGCGCGGACACCCCCGGCCCCGGCGCCGGCCCCGGCCCCGACACCACCGGAGGCGGCACCGTCCGCGCCGCCGCCGCCACGTCGGGGGCGGGCCGCCGGGAGACGAACCGGGGCGGTTGCAGTACCTCGCCCTCGGCGGGCGCGGGCCGGGTGGTGCCCGGCACCCAGGCCGAGCCGCCCCAGTACCGGACGAAGCCGGGGATGGAGGGGTCGGGGTAGTAGCCGGGCTCGGGCGCGACGGCCGGGTCGCCGTCGGCGGCGAAGGAGCGGTCCGTCATGGGGTCTTCTCTCCTGTCAGGTCCTGACGAGGGCCGTGGGGGGCGGGCCAAGGCCTCGGCAGGCCGAAACGGGTCGACGCAGATCGGAACAGGTCGGAACGGGTCGGAACGGATCAGGGCGACGCTCGGCGCGCGTGGGGGCACCACCGAAGGCGGACAGTCGCCGGGTAGTCACAAAGGGTAGTGCCTCCCCGGAGTGCCGACGAGAAGTTGCCGATTCCCCGGACAACGCAGGGCCGCCCGGGGTAAGGAACCGGGCGCACGACGGGCGCCCGCACGCCGCCACCCCGGCCCCTCACCACCCCCGCACGCCCCCGCGCGAAACTTCCCGGAGAAATCCCGCAAACGCGTGTAAGAGCCGGAACGAACCGCCCTCTCAAAGGCCACAGGGCCCCGAACCGGGCACCGACCGAAGGCAGAGAGGAAGACGATCATGGACCGCCCCGTCAGCGTCGTGGAGCACGAACTGGAGTTGAACCTGGTGCTCTCCCCGGAGCACAGCGTCCCCGTCCCGGCCCGGCTGACCTACGGCAGCCACGACCCGTACGCGGTGTACATCACCTTCCACCTGGACACCGGCTCCCCGGTGACCTGGGTGTTCGCCCGCGAGCTGCTGGTCGAGGGCACCTTCCGCCCGTGCGGCCAGGGCGACGTGCGGATCTGGCCGACCCGCTCGGGCCGACGCAGCGTGCTGTGCCTGGCGCTGAGCTCGCCCGCCGGGGACGCGCTGCTGGAGGCTCCGCTGCCGGCCGTCGCGGCCTGGCTGGAGCGGGCGCACCGGCTGGTCCCGCCGGGCAGCGAGCTGGCCGCCGTCGACATGGACGGCTCGCTCGCCGAGCTGCTCGCGTAGGCGTGCCGGTCGTGCGCCGCAGCGTGCACCGGTACGTCCAGGAAGTCCGCGCCGCCCGGGAACTCCGGCGCGCGCGGGACGGAGGTGGCAGGAGCGACGGCGCCCCCGCCGGCTCAGCGGGCCGCGGGGGCCTGCTGACGACCGCGGGCGGAGTCCGGGCCGCCGCCGTCGCGCTGTCCGGGCAGCCGGACCAGCGGGGCGCCGGCGGAGCGCCTCCGGGCCCTTATCCGGACGGCCGCGGCGAGCAGGAAGCAGAGCCCGACCCACGGATAGATCGAGGTGGGCAGCTGGCGCAGTGGCGACATGTGGAGGACGGCCGCGCCGAGCGGCTTCGCCGCCCACATCGCGAAGGACAGGAAGGCGAGCAGGGTGGCCCAGAAGGCGACCCGCCAGCGCAGCCGGCGGACGGCGGCCGGGCGCGCGTGCTCGACGGAGGCCTCGGCGGCGAGCAGGACGAGCATCGGTACGCACCAGACCCAGTGGTGGGTCCAGCTGATCGGGGAGATCAGCACGGCGGTGACGGCCGCGACGCAGACCCCCCAGGCCTCGGCCCGGGGCAGCCAGCGGCCGCTGCGGGCGGCCCAGGCGGCGACGGCGAGGCCGGCCAGCGCGACCAGGCCGACGCCGAGGGTGGCGAGGATGCCGGGGTCGGAGGTGTGCAGCAGCCGGGCGAAGGCGCCGCGCAGCGACTGGTTGTCGACGATCTCGGTCTTGCCGACCCGGGAGGAGTCGTAGAGGTACTTGGTCCAGAAGCCCCAGGTGGCGTCGGGCAGGAAGAGCGTGCCGAGCAGGAAGGTGCCGAGGAAGGTGAGGGCGGCCGTGAAGGCGGCCCGGACCCGGCCGGTGATCAGCAGGTAGACGGCGAACAGGCCGGGGGTGAGCTTGATGCCGGCGGCGATGCCGATCGCCACGCCCTTGCTGCGGTGCCCGTCCGACCGGGTGAGGTCCCAGAGGATCAGGCAGCCGAGCGCGAGGTTGATCTGGCCGTACCGGAGCGTGGTGAAGACGGGTTCGAGCCAGACGCCGAGGCCGGTCACCAGGACCACGCCGATCGGCCGCAGCTCGCGGCGCGGCCAGCCGACCAGCTTGAAGGACAGGTGGGCCAGCAGGGCGAGCAGTCCGAGGTTGCCGAGAGTGATCGCCACCCGGAGGAAGGGGATCGGGAACCAGGTGGTCGGGACGAACAGCATCGCGGCGAACGGAGGGTAGGTCGCGGGCAGGTTCCACTCGGTGACGCGCAGCGCGTACAGGTCGGTGCCGTGGGCGACGGCGGCGCCCTCGGCCCGGTAGACGATCATGTCGACCATCGAGGTGTGGACGAAGTGGCGGACCACTGCGTACACGACCAGCGACAGCAGCGCCAAGGACGAGGCGACCAGCATCGGGCGGCGGGGGGCCTCACGCAGTGCGCGCACGGGGGCGCCGAGCGCGATCCGCAGCCGGTCGGACAGGGGGGCGGGCGAAGGGGCGGGTACGGTCCGCACCGGGCTGCGCTCGTCTTGCACCGCTGTCACTGTCCACTCCGTCCACCGCTCGGCCAACCAGCGACGATACCGGATGCGACCCGCCCCGTCCTGGGCACGAGCGACTACGCAAAGTGACGAAAGTGCCCCGACCGGCCGTGCTCGGCTGCGGGCTGGGCACGGACGGCCGGGGCAGTCGGGGAGGCCTGGAGGAGCCGAATGGCCCCAGCCGAAGTCACCCGCCCAGGGGCCGCGGCGACAGGCAAACGGCCGACCCGCGCCATCGACGCCAACCGCGATGAGGGGCCGGTTCGACGGGTTGACCGAGCGGTGAAGGGTCCCTTGGGCCGCAGTTGAGGAAGGGCCCGGCTAAGGAAGGGCCCGGCCGGAGGGGGCCCGTTCCGCGGTCATTTCGGGAACAGCGCGCCCCGGGTCCGCCGTCGCCCGGCCCGGGCGGGCGGCGCCTCCTCCTGGCGGGTGCGCAGCCGCAGGCGGGTCTCGGCACCGCCGAGCACGGCGGAGCGGCCGAGCGCGAGGTCCCCGCCGGTGGACTCGGCGAGCTTGCGGACGATGTCCAGTCCGAGGCCGGTGGAGCCCTCCCCGCCGTGGCCCTCGCCGCGCTTGAGGGCGACGGCCGGGTCGCGGTAGCCGGGCCCGGCGTCGCCGACCAGCACGATCACCGAGGAGTCGGTGGCCAGGACGTCGACCGAGAAGGCGGTGCCGACGGCGGTGTGCCGGAAGACGTTGCCGAGCAGCGCGTCGACGGCGGCGGCCAGGTCCCCGCGCTGGACGGGTGCCGGCGCGGGGCGCTCGGCGCCGGCCAGTCGCCAGCGGCGGCCCTCGTCCTCGGCCAGCGCGGACCAGAAGCCGACCCGTTCGCGGATCACCTCGGCGGCGTCGCAGCCGACCGCGAGGGCGGGCGCGTCCTCGGGGGCGCGGCGGGCGGAGCGAATGATCTGGTCGACCTCGCGCTCGAGCTGGGCCACCGCGTGGCGGGTGGCGTCGGCGGCGTCGCCGTCGCCGAGCGAGGCGGCGTTGAGTCGCAGCACGGTCAGCGGGGTGCGCAGCCGGTGCGACAGGTCGGCGGCCAACTCGCGTTCGGCGGCGAGGAGTTGCACCACCCGGTCGGCCATGGTGTTGAACGCGTGGGCGGCTTCGCGCAGTTCCTCGGGGCTGCCGTCGACCTGCTTGCCCTCCACCGGGACGCGCACCGCGAGGTTCCCGGCGCCGAGCGAGCGGGCGGCGGCGGCGAGCCGGCGGGCGGAGGCGACGATCCGGCCGCCCATCCGGTCGGCGACCAGCACCGAGATGGCGACCAGGCCGAGCGCGACCGCGGAGAGCACCAGCCAGGCGGTGGAGACGCCCCGGGTGAGGTCGCTCTCGGCGACGAACACCTCGAGCACGGCGGTCCGGCCGGTGTCCACGGCGACCGGCTGGAGCAGCGCGTAGCCGCCGGGTACGGCGACGGTGAAGGACCGGCCCTGGCCGCCGGCCGTCGCGACGTCCGCCGCGGTGGCGCGCCCCTCCCCGATGGTCGGGCCGCCGGGGCCCGCGCCGTCCCCCGGCACCCCGCTCCCCGCCGGCACCGGCAGGTGCACCGCCATCCGCCCCTGCGCCCCCGCGTCGGTGCTGGCCAGTGCCCGGTCGACGGCGTCCTGGTCGGTGGTGATCACCAGCGCCGGCCCGAGCGCCGCCGCCTGCCGTTCGGCGGCGGTGAACGCCCTGTCCCGGGCGGTCTGTTGGGCCATCAGGCCGAGCGGGATGAGGAAGGCCAGCGCGACCATGGTGGTTCCCGCCACCGCGGCCTTGACCATGGCCCAGCGCAGCGAGTGCGCGAACCGCTTCACGTCCGGTGCTCCGCGGGGCCCCCGGCGGCCTCCAGCCGGACCCCGACGCCCCGGACGGTGTGCAGGTAGCGGGGGCTGGCGGCGGTCTCGCCGAGTTTGCGGCGCAGCCAGGAGAGGTGGACGTCGATGGTCTGGTCGCCGCCGTAGGTCTGCCGCCAGACCTCGGCGAGGATCTCCTTGCGCGGCACCACGACGCCGGGCCGGGCGGCCAGGAAGGCCAGCAGGTCGAACTCACGCCGGGTCAGATCGAGGAGCCGCCCGTCCAGGACGGCCTCGCGCCGCTGGAGGTCGATGGCCAGTCCGCCGACCCGCAGCACCTGGGCGACGGGCGCGGCGCCGCTGCCGAGCCGGCGCAGCACGGCGGCCATCCGGGCGCTCAGGTGCTCCCCGGAGAACGGTTTCACCAGGTAGTCGTCGGCGCCGTCGTTGAGCAGCCGGACGATCTCGGCCTCGTCGTCCCGCGCGGTGGAGACGATCACCGGGACGTCGGTCAGGCCGCGGATCATCTTGAGCGCCTCGCTGCCGTCCAGGTCGGGCAGGCCCAAGTCCAGGATCACCACGTCGCAGCCGACCTGGGCGACCTCCCGCAGCGCCTCCAGGGCCGTGCCCACGCTGCGGACCGCGTGACCGGTGTCGGTCAGATGGCGGATGAGCGCGGACCGTACGAAGGGGTCGTCCTCGACCACGAGCACTGTTGCCATGGCCCTGCACGGTACGCCATCGGCGGGCAGTGGTCTGTACCTCGGGGGTGGGTCCGGTGCCGGTCCGGACAGCGGGCAACTGCCTTGCCCGGCAGCGGGGGTGCCGCTCCGCGCCGGCCGGGAGATGCGGCAGGATGTGCGGACGATGCGGAACGGACTGGTACAGCTGTGCGCCTGGGCGGCGGCCACCGGGGCGGCGGTGGCGCTGTCCTGGCTCGGCGTGCACGCGGTGCTCACCGGGGCCGCGTTCGAACAGCCCGCCGCGCTGCCGCTGCCCTCCCCGAAGGCCGGCGGCACGTCGTACGGTGCGAGCGCCGCGCCCGTCCCGGCGCCGACGGCGGACACGCCGGCCCAGCCCGCCGCCCCGACCGCGGCCACCACCGCCGCGCACGCCCCGGCCGACGGCCCGGCGACCACCGGCACCGCGGCCACCCCACCCGCCAGGCGGCCGACGCCCACCGCCACCTCCACGGTGCGCAGCTACCCGGTCCCCGGCGGCCGGGTCGCCCTGGACATCCGCGCCGACCGGGCCTCGCTGGTCTCCGCCACTCCGGACCCGGGCTGGCAGATGCAGGTGTGGAACGGCGACCAGTGGATGCGGGTGGACTTCACCAGGGAGAACCAGGCCAACTCGGTGTTCGTCTACTGGAACGGCCACCCGCCGGTCGTGGAGACCGCGGTCCGCTGATCCGGCGTCCGGTGACCGGCGCGGTAGGCGTACGGACCACCCGTCGCCCGGGGTGGGGCCCGGGGCACGGGAGGTCGGCTGGAGGGTGGCGCCGGGCCCCGACGCGCGACTGTTCCGTTTCATCCTGGTCAAGCTGTGCCCCGGGGCGGGAGAATCGGCGGCGCCGCTGTACAGAATGCCCACCGGAGGACGGAGCCGCGATGCCCCCCGCCCACTCCCCGAGCTCCCCCGGCTCGTCCGACTCTTCCGCTCCCCAGGGCGCTGCCACGGGCGGCGGGAACGACTCGATCGACGCCCTGGACGGCCGACTGATCCGGCTGCTGGCGGAGGAGCCCCGGATCGGCGTGCTGGAGTGCTCGCGCCGGCTGCAGGTCGCCCGCGGCACCGTGCAGGCCCGGTTGGACCGGCTGCAGGCCAAGGGGGTGATCAGCGGGTTCGGCCCGGAGGTGGATCCGGCGGCGATCGGCTACCCGGTGACGGCCTTCGCCACCCTGGAGATCTCCCAGGGCCAGGGGGCGGACGTGCGGGCGCACCTGGCGCGGGTACCGGAGGTGCTGGAACTGCACACCATCACCGGGATCGGGGACATGCTGGTGCGGATCGTGGCCCGGTCGAACGCGGACCTCCAGCGGGTGATCGACCGGGTGGTGGGCTTCGACGGGATCGTCCGCTCCTCCACCGCGATCGTGCTGGAGAACCCGGTGCCGTACCGGATCCTGCCGCTGGTGGACCAGGCGGCCGCCGAGTAGAGGCCGGCGGCGCCGGGTGGAGCCCTGGGGCGGGGTCAGCAGCTGGGGACGCTGCCGCCGCTCTTCAGCGCCTCCAGCGCCGCGACCGAATCCGCGAGCGTGCCCACCGGCACCAGCCGCAGCGTCTTGGGGGTGTTCACCTTGGCGTCCGTGCACTCGTCCTTGGGGAGCAGGAACACCGTCGCGCCGTCCCGGGCCGCCGCCTGGGTCTTCAGCGGGACGCCGCCGACCGGGCCGACGGTGCCGTCGTTGTCGATGGTGCCGGTGCCCGCGATCTTGAGCCCGCCGGTGAGGTCGCCGCCCTTGCCGTCGCCGGCGAGCTTGTCGACGATGCCCAGGGCCAGCATCTGCCCGGCGCTCGGGCCGCCCACGTCGCCGAGGTCGACCTTGACCTTGACCTGGTCCGGCGAGAGGTGGAGGTAGCCGAGCGCGGCCGTGGTGGCGCTGTCCTGCGACTCCGCCATCTGCTGGGCCGTCTCCTCGTTGGCCTTGGCCGGGTTGCTCTGCGGGTACACCACCTCGGTCGGCTGCACGGCCTCCTCGGGGTCGAACCAGGCCTGCAGCGAGCGCAACAGGGTGTTCCGCTGCTCCGGGGTGGTCGCGGTGATGGTGACCATCCGCAGCTCGCCCTGGGTGCTGCGCAGCGGCGCCCCGGTGATGGTGAGCACCGGCTTGTCCTGGTACGTGCCCAGGGTGTCCGCGGTCAGGCCCGGCCAGGTGATCGTGTACGGCAGCGGGACGAACGCCGCCACGCCGAACAGCGCGGCGACCAGCACGCCGCAGAGCGCGAGCGCGCGGGTCCGCGGGGACGAGAGGGCCTGGGTCAGCTTGGTGTCGGACACAAGGGGAATCCAAACACACCCGGCGCTGTGATTCGCCCGCTCCGCTCTGGCACTCCCTCCTCCGTCGGTCGCTTGTCGCTCATCGCTTCCAGCACCGGCGCAGGCGCTACCTCAGCGCGTCGGCCACCTCGGTGGCCGCCTCCACCACCCGCGGGCCGACCCGCTCGGGCACCAGCCCGTTGAGCATCACCACACCGACGCTGCCCTCGATGCCGCTCAGCCCGAGCAGCGCGGCCGCCGCCCCGCTGGCCCCGGACTGCTCCTCCGCACGGGTGATGACGAAGCCCTGTTCGGGCCGGCGCTGGCTGGGGAAGGCGCGGGCCTCCAGGATCGCCCGGCCGGCCGCGCTCTCGCCGAGCGGGTGGCGCAGTCCGGTGCGGTAGGCGACGTGGAAGTCGGTCCAGCTGGGCTCGACCACGGCGACGGCCAGCGCCTCGTTGCCGTCCACCAGGGTGAGGTGGGCGGTGGCGCCGAGGTCCTCGGCGAGGCTGCGCAGGGCGGGCAGCGCGGCCTCGCGCAGCAGCGGGTGCACCCGGTGGGCCAGCCGCAGCACGCCCAGGCCGACCCGGGCGCGGCCGCCGATGTCGCGGCGGACCAGGCCGTGCTGTTCCAGGGTGGCGAGCAGCCGGTAGACCACGGTGCGGTTGACGGCCAGCCGGGCGGCCAGCTCGGTGACGGTGAGCCCGCGCTCGGAGTCGGCGAGGAGTTTGAGGACGCGGACGCCGCGGTCCAGCGTCTGGGAGGTCTCGGCAGTCACGACGGGCAGTCCTTTCCGCGGCGCTCGCGGGGCGTGCGGCGCCGGGCCCGGGGGGGGTGTCGCGCGCAGGTGGGGGTGGCCGCGCTCGGGCCGCGCGGTGTCGCCCTTGACGACCGCACGGTCCTGCGGAGCCCGTCCCGCGGGGGGTTGCCCGGCGGAAGAGCGTGGGGGAAAGGTAGTGAAGGAAAGGACGCGGCGGAAGTGGTTGTCCAAAATTCGGGCGTGATCGTCATCGACGCCGCCGGGAATTCCGGACGAACCCCGCCATTTCGCCGCGCCTGTCAGAGCGTCAGTTCGATCCGGGTTCGATGTTCGGACACTCCGGAACGGACGGTTCCGGACCGCTCCGGCCCGGACCCGCCCGCCGGGCCGTTACTTCGCCCACTCCCGGATCCTGGCGATCCGCGCCTTCAGCTGGTTGGCGGTGGCCTGGGCGGTGAGCGGCCCGCCGCACTGGCGGCGCAGCTCGTTGTGGATGGTGCCGTGCGGCTGGCTGGTGCGGTGGTGCCAGGCGGCCACCAGCGCGTTCAGCTCCTTGCGCAGCTCGCGCAGCTCCTGGTGGGTGACCACCGGCCGCTGCTCGGCCGGCAGCTCCAGCAGGTCGGCCTCCTCGGCGGGCTTGGTCTTGCTGCGCTGGATCTGCCGGTGCTGGCGCTTCTGCAGCAGCATCTGCACCTGGTCGGGTTCCAGCAGGCCCGGGATGCCGAGGTAGTCCTCCTCCTCCTCGCTCCCCGGGTGGGCCTGCATGCCGAACTCCATGGCGTTGTACAGCACCCGGTCGAAGACCGCCTCGGAGCCCAGCGCCTCGTAGGAGAACTCCTCGCCGCCCGCGCCGTCCGGCCCGTCGTTGGCCCGCTCGGCCTCGGCGAGCAGCCGGTCCTCCTCGTCGAAGAGGCCGTCGCCCTCCTTCTTCGGCCGGTCCAGCACGTGGTCGCGCTGGAGCTCCATCTCGTTGGCGAAGCCCAGCAGCATCGGGATGGTCGGCAGGAACACCGACGCGGTCTCGCCGCGCTTGCGGGCGCGCACGAAGCGGCCGACGGCCTGGGCGAAGAACAGCGGGGTGGAGATCGAGGTGGCGTACACCCCGACGCACAGCCGGGGCACGTCGACGCCCTCGGACACCATGCGGACCGCGACCATCCAGCGCGAGGTGCCCGCCGCGTAGTCGGAGATCCGCTTCGAGGCCTCGGCCTCGTCGGAGAGCACCAGGGTGACCTTCTCGCCGCTGATCTCGCGCAGCATCTTGGCGTAGGCGCGGGCCACGTTCTGGTCGGTGGCGATCACCAGTCCGCCGGCGTCCGGGATGGCCTTGCGGACCTCGGTCAGCCGCCGGTCGGCGGCCTGGAGGACGGACGGGATCCACTCGCCCTGCGGGGACAGCGCGGTGCGCCAGGCCTGGGCGATCAGGTCCTTGGTCATCGGCTCGCCCAGCCGGGCCTCCAGCTCGTCGCCGGACTTGGTGCGCCAGCGCATGTTGCCGCTGTAGCTGAGGAAGATCACCGGGCGGACGACGTGGTCGGCGAGCGCGTGCCCGTAGCCGTAGGTGTAGTCGGCGACGGACTTGCGGATGCCGTCGCTGCCCGCGTCGTAGGCGACGAACGGGATCGGGTTGGTGTCCGAGCGGAACGGCGTCCCGGTCAGCGCGAGCCGGCGGGTGGCCGGCTCGAAGGCCTCGAAGCAGGCCTCGCCCCAGGACTTGGAGTCACCGGCGTGGTGGATCTCGTCCATGATCACGAGGGTCTTGCGGGCCTCGGTGCGGTTGCGGTGCAGCATCGGGTTGACCCCGACGCCCGCGTAGGTGACCACGATGCCGTGGTAGTCCCGGGAGAGCGGGCCGGAGGAGTACGCCGGGTCCAGCCGGATGCCTATCCGCGCGGCGGCCTCGGCCCACTGCTTCTTCAGGTGCTCGGTCGGCGCGACGACCGTCACCTGCTGCACCAGGTGGTTGTGCAGCAGGTACGAGGCGAGGGTGAGCGCGAAGGTGGTCTTGCCTGCGCCCGGGGTGGCGACCGCGAGGAAGTCGCGCGGCTGGGTCTCGATGTACTTGTCCAGCGCACCCTGCTGCCAGGCCCGCAGCTTGCCCGCGGTGCCCCAGGGGGCGCGGCCGGGGAAGGCCGGGGAGAGGTGGTGCGAGGCGGCGGGCGCGGCGTGGCCGGCGGCCCGGACGGGCTCCTGCGGCTCCGGTGCGTCGGAGAACAGCGGCATCGAGGAGGCGGCGGCAGTACTCACGGTCTCCGAGGGGGATCATCGCAGGTCAGAGGCGGTTTTGCGGCCTCGTCCCACGGTCGGGCGGCGATCGGACAACCCGCCCAGCGTACCGGTCCGGGGCTGTTCGGACCTCCAGGCCGGACCCCGCGCCGGGCCCGGACGGCCGGAAATCGATGTGACGCATGACACATTCCTTCGTCGTAAGAGCCGGTGCCCCCGGGACTCTCACGGGGTGAGGCCGCGCCAACCCCACTGCCGTCGCGCGGCCCGCACCGAACGAAGGGACCGACCCTTGTACGCCGCCGTCGAAGAGACCGTCCAGGCCCGACTGATCCTCTCCCCGCACCGCTCCGTCCGGCTGCGCACGGTGCTGTCCTACCTGCCGGAGGACCCTTTCGCGGTCTCGATGGCCTTCCCCGCCGAGTTCTCGCTGGACGAGGCCGAGGATGAGCGGAGCGCCGAGGACATCGTCTGGGTGTTCGCCCGTCAGCTGCTCTCCTCCGGCCTGGAGTTGCCGGCCGGCCTCGGCGACGTCCACGTCCGGCCCACGGTCGGCCGGCGCACCATGGTCGAGCTGCGGGCCCCGGAGGGCACCGCGCTGCTCCGGTTCGACACCACCGACCTGCGCCGCTTCCTGTGGCGCAGCCGCCTGCTCGTCCCCGAGGGCGAGGAGCACCTGCACCTGGACGCCGACCGCGCGCTCGCCCAGCTGCTCGGCTGACGAGGCGCCCGGCGTCCGGGAGCGCCCCCGCGCTTCCGGACGTCACAGAGCGTCGACCACCGGCCGCGGAACTGTTACTCGCCCGCTCGCCTCCGGGCGCTCCCGATCCGATGCCGACGGTCGGCACTCGGTCGCTCCTGCGTCGCTCCCTCGTTTCTCCCTTTCGGCACCGGCGCGCCCTTTGGCTCGGGGCGGCTCTCAGCCCGACAGCTTGCGCATCAGCCGGACGCCCTGGGCCGGCGTGAGGTGCGGCAGGTAGGCCTTGCCGATCGCCCTGGTGATGCCGGGCAGCGCGGCCGGGTCGGGGTAGGCCATGTACATCGGCCGGTACTCCGGCTGGAACTTCGCCTTGAACGCCAGCAGCGAGCGGAAGCCGTACACCGGCTCCAGCACCCCGCCCATCCAGTCCAGCATCCGCTGCAGCCCGGTGGGCTCCTCGTCCTGCCTGGCGCGGGCCAGCGGCGCCCCCGACAGCGACAGGAAGCGCGCGCCCTCGCCCTTGAAGCCGAGCGCGGCGGAGGCGATCAGGAACTCGTTCACGCCGCGGAAGCCGTCCGAGCGCCGCCGCATGAAGTCCAGCGTCCAGCCGACCGGCACTCCGTCCTCGTACACCGGCATCCAGCTGGTCAGCCCGTGCACCACCCGCTCGCCGTCCAACGCGACCAGCACCCGCACGTCCGGGTCGTCCAGCTCCTCCAGCCCGCCGAGGGTGAACCCCATCTCGGGCAGGCCCTTCTCGGAGACCCACTCCTCGGAGATCGCCCGGATCTGTTCCCGCAGCGCGAGCGGCGCCTCGTGGTACGTCCACCACTCCGCGGTGACGCCCTGCTTGCCGGCCTTGTTCAGGGCGGTGCGGATGTCCTGCCACTTGCGGCCGGTGAAGGCCAGCTCGGGCAGCGGCACCACGGTGTCCTCGGCGACCTGCACCGAGCGCCAGCCCAGCTGCGCGGCCGCCGCCCTGGTCTCGGCCGAGACGCTGTAGAAGCACGGCGTCCAGCCCCGCGCGTCGCAGTACCGGGCGAAGCCGGCCACCGCCCGGGCCCAGTCCTCCGCCGCGCCGAACGGGTCGCCGGTGGTCAGCGCCACGGTGCCGACCACCCGGTAGGCGACGGCCGCGCGGCCGCGCTCGTCGAACCAGTAGTGGTTGCCGTCCCAGGTGGTGATGAAGGACAGCGTCCCGCCGCCGTACGCGGTGAGCAGCGCCCGGGCCCGGGCGGCCGCCGCCGCGTCGGTGCGCAGCATCGGACGGCGGAACGCCGACAGCAGCGCGACCAGCGCGACCACCCAGAACGCCAGCCCGCAGTACGTCTCCAGGACCAGCGCCACCGGGCCGACCGCGATCGGGTAGTCCGGCAGCAGGTCGTTGTAGGCGGGCGGCAGGAACTGGGCCGGCAGCCCGCTCGCCAGCCCGCGCAGGCCCGCGCCGGGCTCGAACTGCCCGGCCACCAGCCGGCCGAGGCCGACGTACGCCGCCGAGGCGGCCAGCGCGGCCCCGCCGACCACCACGGCCAGCCGGCGCACCGCCCGGCCGGACAGCCGCAGCCGGAACCGCTGCCGGGTCGCCAGCAGCAGGACGGTGGTCAGCAGCGGCAACAGCATCGCCTCGACGAAGTACTGCACCACGTCCCCGCTGACCGGCCCGGCCTCGAAGTACAGCCAGCCCAGCAGGGCCACCCAGAGCAGCTCGGTGGCGACGGTGATCCGCCAGGCGAACCGCAGGCCCCGGCGCAGTCCCTCGGCGAGCACCAGCAGCAGCGCCGGGAACAGCGCGGCCATCAGCCGGCCGGGGGTGTCGAAGATCCGCTCGACGGCGTGCGCCCGGGCGCAGTCGTGCGCCGAGACCGCGCAGAAGTCGGCCACCTCCTCCGGGCTGAGCCGGTGTGAGAGGTACAGCTCGGAGAAGGTGTTGAAGGGCCCGCTGGCGTTGTCGTACAGCGAGGCGATCAGCGGCCCGCAGGCGGCGGCGACCAGGCAGAGCGCGACCAGCACCCGGGTCTCGGTGTGCGAGGAGCGGTGGCTGCGCAGGTACGGCCGGGCGTGGCTGAGCAGCGCGCCCGCGCCGAGGCCGACCAGTGCGGCGGCGCAGCGCTGGACGCTCTGCAGGTGGCCGACGTACAGGGTCATGACCAGCGGGACGAGCAGCACCAGCAGGTGCAGCCGGCGGCGCCAGAGCACGGTGAGCCGGTAGCCGAGCACCCCGGCCAGGGCGAACAGGCCGACGCCGGGCCCGACCGAGGTCTGGTCGGCCACCGAGGCGGTCCACTGCTCGCCGGCCGCGGAGCCGAACTCGACCAGCCCGGTGCCCAGCAGGGTGCCGGCGACCTGCCCGCCGATCAGCACCGCGAGGGTGCGCAGCCGGCCGAGCCGGCGCTCGGCGGCCGGGCCGACCAGGAGCAGCAGCAGGCTGGTGAACGCGTACGCGCCGATGCCGGGGCACCACAGCAACGAGCTGACCGGCGTCCACCACCGGCCCTCGCCGAGCGTGGGCAGGCCGACGCCGGTACGGGCGAGCAGCCGCGCGGACGGCCCGCCGGACAGGCTCCCGGTGGCCGCGCCGAGCACCCAGAGCCCGGCCAGCAGCGTCAGCGTCAGCGGCGCCGAGCACAGCTGGTCGCCGAGCACCCGGGCCGCCCGGCGGATCCGCTGCGGTCCCGGCTCCGGCGTGCGGGTGACCGGGGCGAGGCCGGCGCCCTGCTCCTGGGTGGCGGCCCGGGGTGCCGTGATCTCCTCGTCCTGCCGCTGCGTCCGTTCCCGCCGGCTGGCGGTGGCCGGTGCGGTGCCCGTCCCGATCACCGGGTGAGCCCTGTCTGCTGGGCCAGCCACGGGATCTGCTGGACGATGCCGGGGCGGAAGACGACCCAGCCGTGGGCGCCCGGCATGAGTTCGAACTTCGCCTTCGTCCCTGCGGCCTGCGCGGCCTGGTAGACCTTCTCCATCTGTGGCCTGAACTCCCTGTCGTTCTCGCCGACGACGAAGGCGACGTTGGTGTCCGGGAACCTGCCGCGCGCCATGACGTGCAGCGGGTCGACCGCCTCGAACTTGGCCTCGTCGCCGCCGAAGGCCGCCTTGACGGTGTCCTCCCGGGTGCCCAGGGTGGGCTCCTCCTGCCCGGACATGTCGAGCACGGTGCCGTACACGTCGGGCGCGTTGACCCCGAGTTGCAGCGCACAGGTGCCACCCATCGAGGCACCGCCGATCGCCCAGGACTTCCGGCCGGCGGCGGTCTGCAGGTTCTTGTGGATCCAGTTGGGCACGTCCACCGCGAGGTAGGTCTGGGCCTTGGCGATCTTCGAGTCCAGGCAGAGCGTGTTGGCCCAGGTCGAGCCGAGCTGATCTGCCATCACCACGATCGGTGCCAGACCGCCGTGCTCGGCGGCGAACGCGTCCAGCGACTGGTTGATCTGCCCGGAGAGAACCCAGTCCCCCGGCGCACCGGGTTGACCGGAGAGCATGACGACGACCGGCAGCAGCGGTCGCGGGGTGGCCTGGTAGGCGGGCGGGAGGTAGACGTACGCGTCGCGCGCCTTGAAGCCGGACTTGGTGCCGGGGATCGGCACCACCGAGACGGTGCCCTTCTCGGGCAGGTTCGCGGGCGGCCGCCAGAGCTCGTCGAGCACCTGCTCCGGCGGGGCGGACAGGGTCTGCGCGGCCTTCGCGGTGACCAGGTCGTCCGTCTTGGTCAGCCACGGCGCCAGCATCACCCGCCCGCTGGGGAACTGACCGAAGCCGATGTTGACCTCGGAGGCGGCCATCAGCAGGACCAGCGCGCTGAGGCCGAGGGCGAGGCCGCGGCGCGGCCAGGACAGCCGGCGCATCCGGTAGCCCGCCAGGCAGAAGCCGAGCAGGGCGACGGCCACCCACCAGGTGACGTACCGGGGCGTGCCCTCCGGGAAGGGGTGCCACCAGCCGTCGACGACGACGTCCAGCAGCAGGCTGAGCGCCGCCGCGGTGATCAGTGCGGCGGGCAGGCGGAACCGCCACCAGCGGCGTTCGCGGCCCAGCGACAGCGCGAGCAGCGCGGCCCAGCCGGCGACGGACACGGCGTGCGGGATCGGTCCGTGGGTGAGCGGCCAGTCGATCGGGTTCCAGCGGGTGGCCAGGGTGAGCGTGGTCATGCGGCTTTGCCCGGCGATGTGGTGTCGGCCAGGAATCCGTAGGCGACGACGTTGCCCTCGTAGCCGTGTTCCTCGCTGTACGCGCCGCCGCAGGTGATCACCCGCAGCTGAGCGTCGGCGGCCTGGCGGTAGACCCGGTCGTCCGGGAAGTCCTTTCGGTCGTGCACTTCGATGGCGTACAGCTGGTAGACGGCGGTGGCGCCGTCGGCCCGGGCGATCTCGATCCGGTCCCCCCGGCGGAGCGCCCCCAGGTGGTAGAAGACGGCCGGCCCGGCCCGGTTGTCGACGTGTCCCACCAGGATGGCGGTGCCGCGCTGGCCGGGGCTGGCGCCGCCGCGGTACCAGCCCGCGAGGTTGCGGTCGGTCGCGGGCGGGGTCTGCAGGTGGCCGTCGGAGTCCAGGCCCAGCTCGGTGACCGGGGCGTCCAGCCGGACGGCCGGGATGCGGATCCTGGTCGGGGTTGACGGGCCGAGCGGCGGGACGACGGAGACCGGGGCGAAGCCGAACAGCGCCTGCCCGGCGCCCGGCGCGGGCGGCAGCACGGGCGAGCCGCCGTCGTGCAGCAGCCAGGCGCCGAGCACCAGTGCGGCGCCGGCCGCCAGGGTGCCCGGCCAGGGGCTCCTGCTCTGCTGGTCGCCCACGGGTGCTCCGCTCTGCCGGCCCGGATTCCATTCCTGGGAGTTTCCTGGGAACTCATTCAATCGGATCGGACCCTAAGGCACGTCCCCACCACGGTCGTATCCGCACCCGCCGATCGGCAGGGTCGACGCCCCCGATCCCGCGCCGAGTCGACATTCGGACACTCAGCGTGACCACGTTGTTCCGCGGACGGGCGCGGTGCTACCACCCGTCGAACAGCATCGACGTTCCGGCCCGCCGGTTCGGTTGCGTCAATCGGGCGATCGATCACGACCGTTCGCTGCGCCTCTCCGACCGTTCCGGACCGCGTGCCATGCTGACCCGGTCACGGGCTCCTTCCCCCTCCGGTCCCACCGGACTTCCGCACGCCGCACGCGAGCCGCCCCCACGACGCCCGCGCCCCCGCACCTCGCTCGCACGCCGCCCGCCTGCCGAACGCCTCATGAACGGAGTGACCATGGACGCGCTCTCCCGCCGCACCCTGCTGGCCGCCGGAGCGGCCACCGCCGCCACCCTGGCGGCGGGCTGCGGCAGCGACCGGGCCGCCGGCGGCGGGGAGTACGCGGCCCTCGGCGCCGTCCCCGTCCCCCCGGCGCCCCACGAGCAGAGCGCCACCCCGGCCCCGGCCCCGCAGAAGCCGCAGGTCGTGCTGATCGGCGACGGCTCCACCTCCGACACCGGCCCGCAGCCCCACCAGCCCGTCGTCGAGCGGCTCCAGCCCGGCCAGCGGCCCCCGCAGTTCGTGGTCTTCTCCTGGGACGGCGCCGGCGAGCTCGACAACGGCCTGTTCACCCGCTTCCGCCGGCTCGCCCAGGAGCACAACGCCTCGATGACCTTCTTCCTCAGCGGCCTCTACCTGCTGCCGGAGTCCAAGAAGGACCTGTACCGCCCGCCGCAGCACAAGGTCGGCGCCTCCGAGATCGGCTACCTGAGCGACCAGCACATCCGCGCCACCCTGGAGAACGTGCACGCCGCCTGGCTGGAGGGCCACGAGATCGGCACCCACTTCAACGGCCACTTCTGCGGCTCCACCGGCGTCGGCCAGTGGTCCCCGGAGGAGTGGGACAGCGAGATCCAGCAGGCGATGGACTTCGTGACGAACTGGCGCACCAACACCGGCTTCACCGACCTGCCGGCGCTGCCGTTCGACTACCGCAAGGAGCTGATCGGCAGCCGCACCCCCTGCCTGGAGGGCCAGCGCAACCTGCTGCCCACTGCGGTCAAGCGCGGCTGGCGCTACGACAGCAGCGGCAACGGCACCCAGGTGTGGCCGCAGAAGATCCAGGGCGGCGCGCTGTGGGACCTCCCGCTGCAGTCCATCCCCTTCCCCGGGCACACCTTCCAGGTGCTGTCGATGGACTACAACATCATGTTCAACCAGTGCGGTCCCAACACCAAGGCCGACCCGGCGCTCCACCCCGGCTTCCAGGCCCAGGCCCGGGACTCCTACCTGATGGGCTTCGACCGCACCTACAACAGCAACCGGGCGCCGTACATCATCGGCAACCACTTCGAGGAGTGGAACGGCGGCATCTACATGAACGCCGTCGAGGACGCGCTCAAGTCGATCGCGGGCAAGCCGGAGGTCCGGCTGGTGTCCTTCCGCCAGCTGGTGGACTGGCTGGACGCCCAGGACCCGGCGGTGCTGCGCAAGCTGCGGAGCCTCGGCCCGGGCCAGTCCCCGGCCGGCGGCTGGGAGAACTTCCTCGGCATCCCGGCGGCGCCGCCGCTCCCCTCCCCCACCGCCACCGCTGGCTGACCGTCAGGCCCTGGTGCGGACCCGGCCGGCGAGCAGCGCCCCCAGCGCCGCCACCGCCGCCATCACCAGCAGGATCACCGCGAAGGCGCCGGGCGAGCCGGCGGCCCCGGCACCCTCGTGGGCGGCGGCCGGCGAGCCGCCGCCCAGCGCCGCGAACAGCACCCCCGCCAGACCGGTCAGCAGCACGTTGCCCAGCGCGTCGCTCATCTGCAGCGCGGCCGAGTTGGCCCCGGCGTCCTCCGGCGCGGAGAGCTTCATCATCAGCACGCTGACGCTGGCGACCGTCAGACCCATTCCGACGCCGCCGACACCCCAGGCCACCGACGCCGTCCAGGCCGGCACCGCCGGGATCAGCACCAGTGCGGCACCCGCGATCGCCACCGCGGTCAGCACGAAGCCGCCCCGGATCATCGCCCCGCGGTAGCGCTCGGCCCCCGGCCGCCCCTGCAGCCACGAACCCAGCGCCCAGGAGAGCCCGCCGCTGGTCAGGGTGAGCCCGGCCAGCGTCGGCGAGAAGTCGCGCTGGGTGGTCATCATCAGCGGGATGAAGGCCTCGGCCGCGAAGAACGCCCCCGCCGCCACCCCGCGCAGCAGGATCACGGTCGGCAGCCCGCGCCCGGCCCGCAGGGTCCGCTTCGGCAGCAGTCCCAGGACGGCCGGCACCAGCAGCGCCGCCCCGGCGATCCCGGGGAGCAGCCCGACCAGGTCGCGCCGCTGGCCCGCGTACTGCAGCAGGCCGGCGCCGACCGCCGCCATCGCGGCCAGCAGGGTGCGGCGGCGGTCGAAGTCCGCGCCGCGGGGCACCGGGTGCTCCCTCTCGGAGCGGGCCAGCGCCGGGCCCATCACCGCCAGCGGCAGCAGGATCAGCACCGGCACGGACAGGAACACCCAGCGCCAGCCGAGGTGCTGGGTGACGGCCCCGGAGACCAGCGGTCCGACGATCGAGGGCAGCACCCAGGCCGAGGAGAACGCGGCGAACACCGACGGGCGCAGCCGCTCAGGGTAGGCCCGGCCGACCACCACGTACAGCGCGACGATCACCAGCCCGCCGCCCAGGCCCTGGATCGCCCGCCCGGCCACGAACACCCACATGCCGGGCGCCGTCCCGGCCACCACCAGACCGGCGCCGAACACCGCGATGCCGGTGAACAGCGGCCGCAGCGGACCGCGCCGGTCGCACCACTGACCGGAGACGACCAGGGCGAACAGGGTGGTGGTGAAGTAGCCGGAGAAGGCGAAGGCGTACAGCCCGAGGCCGTCCAGCTGGCGGGCCGCGGTCGGCATCGCGGTGTTGACGGCGGTCGCCTCGAAGGCGATCACCAGGACCACCGACACGATCCCCAGCGTCAGCGCGCGGAAGCGGCCGCCGAGGACCCCGCCACCCGGGTCGGTTCCGGAGGGTGTCGGGGCGGGGTCGACCGAGGTGGGGGAGGCAGTGGTCATACGTGACATCGTAAGTTCCGTCCGCGCCGATGACCCCTGACCCGGGTCGGTGATCGGATCGGTCGGCGGCCCTAGGACCGGTGGCCCGGGCGATCGGTGCAGCACCTTGAACCCCACCGCGCCGGAGACGATCAGCAGCAGGCAGCCGATCCGGGCCGGTGCCGATCGGGATGGTGCGCATCGCGTACGCCAGTCCGCCCATGCTGAACAGCAGCGCGACGCCGAAGAAGAGGGCGGCCGGATTGCCGCTGAACTGCCTCGTCTTGTCGTCACCGGGTACGACGCGCTCGTCCGGGGTGGCGGGAAAACGGCCACCGCTTCCGACGGCAGCACACATTGCCATACAGAATTTACAAAAGTTCGTTGACCGCATTCGGGCGATCGGCCATCCTGAATTCACTGGCCGTGTGCCCGAGTGGCTCAGGGAACCGTCTGCAAAGCGGTGTACGCGGGTTCAATTCCCGCCACGGCCTCGGAAAAGGGAATTGCCGGTCGACCCGGAGAAGTCGACCGGCAATTCCGCATTCCACGTTCCGGATAAATGCCGGACCGGGCCCCTCCGCTCAGGCCGTGACGGCGTCCTCCGCCCGGATCGGCAGCCGGCCGACCGGCAGCCCGGTGGCGGCCCGGACGGCGGCCGCGACGGCCGAGGGGGCGACCACCGCGGGCACGGCGCTGACCGCCTTGGCGCCGAAGGTGGCGACCACGTCCCGCTCCTCCAGCAGCGCGGCGATCCGCACCTCCGGGGTGTCCAGCGAGGTGGGCAGCCGGTAGCCGGTGAGCGAGGGGTTGCCCAGCAGCCCGCCCGAGGTCTGCAGGTCCTCCATCAGCGCCAGGCCCACGCCCTGGGCCACGCCCGCCTCGATCCGGTCCTCGATCTGGCGCGGGTTCAGCGCCCGGCCGACGTCCTGGGCGACGGTCATCTCGACCACCCGGACGGCTCCCAGCTCGATGTCCACGTCCACCACCGCGCGCATCGCGCAAAACGAGATGGAGACGAAGGCGTCGCCGTGCCCGGACTCGTCCAGCGGCTCGGTCGGGTGCGGGCGGCACTGCGCGGTGGCCCAGAGCTCCTTGCCCTCGAGCGCCTCGGCGACCGGCATGCCGAGCACCCCGTCGTAGGAGGTGATCTTGCCGTCGGCGATCTGCAGCAGCTCCACCGACATCCCGAAGTTGGCCGCGATCGGCTGCAGCAGCTGGTGGCGGACCATCAGCGCGGCCCGCTCGACCGCCCCGCCGGAGACCCAGGTGTGCCGACCGCGCCCGGAGGGCCCGGCGATCGACTGGTCGCTGTCGGCCGGCGCGATGTAGACCTCGCTGACGCCCAGCACGGTCTGCACGATCTGCCGGGCCAGCGTGGCGAAGCCCTGGCCGGCGTCGACGGCCGCGCAGATCACCGTGGCGTGGTCGCCGCTGACCCGCACGGTGGCGGTGGACACCTCGTCCTCGCCCTCGGCGCCCAGCATGTGCACCATGCCGACGGCGTAGCCGATCCCGCGCCGCACCGCCGCCGGGTCCCCGGCGCCACCGGGCCCGCCGGGCAGCAGCCACTCGGCGTCCGGGTCGTCCACCGGCAGGGCCGGCAGCGGCTCGGCGGCCACCGCGTCCAACAGCGCCTTCACCGGCGCCGGGCAGGTGACGGCCTGTCCGGTGGGCAGCGGGTCGCCGGTGGACATCGCGTTGCGGCGGCGGATCTCCACCGGGTCCACGCCCACCCGGGCGGCCAGCTGGTCCAGCTGCGACTCGTACGCGAAGCAGGCCTGCAACGCGCCCTCGCCGCGCATCCGCCCGGCCGGCGGGTTGTTGGTGCGCACCGCCCAGGCGTCCACGAACACGTTCGGGCAGACGTACGGGCCGACCGAGAAGGCCGTCGCGGCGGCCAGCGCCTCGGCCGAGACGTCCGCGTAGGCGCCGCCGTCCAGCAGGATCTGCGCCTCCACCTTCACCAACTTGCCCTCGGCGTCGGCGTGGTGGCGGTAGCGCAGGAGCGCGGGGTGGCGCGAGGCGTGGGTGTGGAAGGACTCCTCGCGGGTGAGGGTCATCTTCACCGGGCGGCCGGTGCGCAGCGCCAGCAGCGCCAGGGTGACCTGGAAGGAGAGGTCCTCGCGGTCGGTGGTGGCGCCGGGCACGCCGGTGACCACCAGTCGGACCCGGTCCGGCTCCAGGCCCAGGCAGGCGGCGGTGCGGTCGCGGTCGCCGTGCGGGTCGGTGGAGGACAGGTGCAGTTCCACGCCGCCGTCCGGGCGCGGCACGGCCAGGCCGGCCTCGGCGCCGAGCGGGGCCGGGTCCTGCCGGCCGACCTGGTAGAGGCCCTCGACCACGATCTCGCCGGCCGCTTCCGGGTCCCCGGTGCGCAGCGGCAGGTGGCGGAACAGGTTGCCGTCCGGGTGCAGCGCGGGGGCGGTGAAGGACTGCTCGGGGTCGGTGACCGCCTCCAGCGGCTCGTAGTCGACCGCGATCAGGCCGACCGCCAGCCGGGCGGTGTCCGGGTGGTCGGCGGCGACCGCGGCGATCGGCTCGCCGTGGTGGCGCACCACGCCGGCGGCCAGCACCGGCCGGTCGGCGACGATCGGGCCGGCCGGGGCGCCGTCGGGCAGGCCGTCCGGGCCGGGCGGCAGGTCCGCGGCGGTGACCACGGCGTGCACCCCGGGCAGGGCGAGCGCGGCCGAGGTGTCGATGCCGCGGATCCGGGCGTGCGGGTGCGGCGAGCGCAGCACCGCGCCCCACAGCAGCCCCTCGGCCCACAGGTCGGCGGCGTACGGGTAGATGCCGAGTGCCTTGGGCAGCGCGTCGCTGCGCAGTGGGGAGCTGCCCAGGCCGAAGGGCTCCGGTGCGGCGCCGCCCTCGCCGCCGTCCTGCTGGAGTGCTGCGCCGATGTCGGTAGGCGACGTCATGATGCGTGGTCGTCCTCGGGGAGCCGGATTCCGTGGGCGGGGGTGGCGCCGTAGGGGACGCCGGTGGTCGGGGCCCCGTGCGGGTCCGCGTACGGGGTGCCGTGCGGGGGCGTGCCGTCGTGGACGGCACCGGGCAATGGGGTGCCGTGCGCGGGGGTGGGCTCGTAGACCGGGGCGTCGTAGCCGGTGTCGTAGCCGTGCTGCTGCTGGTGGCCGTCCGGGTAGCCGGCCGGCACGTAGGTGCCGTGCGCCGGGGTGGCCTGGTACGGCTGCTCGGGGTAGCCCTGCGGCGGGTAGTACACCTGGTCGTCGGCGGCCTGGGCGGGGATTCCGGGCTGCATCGCGGTCAGCGCGGAGGTGTCGTACACGCCGGTGTCGTAGCCGCCGTCGCCGTAGGGCTGCTCGGCCGGCGCCGGCACCTGGGCGGGTGCGGCGACGGGCTCGGCGGGCGGCTGCGGGACGAGCTCGATCCAGGCCTCGGCGTCGGCGTAGACCGGCGGCTCGACGGCCGGCTCCGGCTCGACGGCGGCGGGCTGCTCGGCGGGAGCGGCCGGGGAGCCCGGCGAGGCCACGGCGGCCGGAGCGGCCGGGGCCCCGGCCTCGGCGGGCGGTTCGGTGGCGGCCTCCTCGGCGGCGGCCGCGGCGGCCCGCTCCGCCTCCTCGGCCTCCAGCGCGCGGGCGTCCGCGACGGTCTGGACGGCGGCCAGCACGCCGCGGTAGCCGGTGCAGCGGCACAGGTTGCCGCACAGCGCCTGCCGGGCCTCGACCTCGGTGGGCCGGTGGTTGCGCTGGAGCAGGTCGTGCACGGCCATCGCCATGCCGGGGGTGCAGTAGCCGCACTGCACGGCGCCGGAGGCGGCCAGCGCCTGCTGGACGTCACTGGCGCCGCCGCCGGCCGACAGCCCCTCGACGGTGTTGATCTCGCTGTCGGCGGCCAGCGCGGCGGGCACCAGGCAGCCGGCCACGAGCTGGCCGTCCACCTGCACCGAGCAGGCTCCGCACTCGCCCTGCTCGCAGCCGTCCTTCGCGCCGGCCAGGCCGAGCCTCTCGCGCAGCACGTAGAGCAGGCTCTCGCCGATCCAGGCGTCGGTGACGGGCCGTTCGAAACCGTTGACCCGCAGCGTGTAGGAGGCGCACGGGCGCAGCTCCCGGCTGACCTGCGGAGCGAGGCCGAGCGGATCGGCGTCGAGGGTCTCGATGGGGTCTGTGGTCACTTCAGCGCCCTTCCCAGTGCCCGTCGGGCCAGCACCGATACGGTACGCCGCAGCCGAACGGCGGCCGCGGTCGGCCCCTCGGTCACGGCCTCCCAGGCGCCCTCGGCGCCGTAGTTGTCGGGGACGCAGGCGGCGGCCACGTACTCGCCGAAGGCGGCGCCCGCGGCCGGGTCGATCTCCCGGCTGCCGTCCCAGTCGATGCAGCCGGCCACCCAGGCCTCGGCCTCCAGCGGGCGCAGCGGCACCGGGGCGACGGCGCCGACGGCGCAGCGCACGGCCCGCCGGGCCGGGTCGAGGACGAGCGCGACGGAGGCGGTGGCGCGGGCCGGGCCGCTGCGGCCGGTGGCCTTGAGGAAGACCTGCGGCGCGTGCAGCAGCGGGACCCGCACCCAGGTGAGCAGTTCGCCGGGGCGCACCGGGTCGAGTCCGGTGAGCAGGTGACTGACCGGCACCTCGCGGCTGGCGCCGGCCCGGGCGAGGGTGACGGTGGCCTCCAGCGCGGCGAGCACCGGAAGGGTGTCGCCGGCCGGGGCGGCGGTGACGATGTTGCCGCCGAGGGTGCCGACGTTGCGGACCTGCGGCGGGCCGGCGGTGCGGGCGGCGTCGGCGAGGGCGGGGATGAGCGCGGCGAAGTCGGGGCGGTCCATCCGGGCGTGGGTGAGTCCGGCGCCGAGCACGGCGGTGCCGCCGTCCTCGTAGCGCCAGCCGCGCAGTTCGGTGATCCGGCCGAGGCCGACCAGGGCGGCGGGGCGCAGCCGTCCGGCGTTGACGGCCTCCATGAGGTCGGTGGCTCCGGCCACCGGTACCGCGGCCGGGGCGGCGGCCAGCGCGTCGACGGCCTCGTCGAGCGAGGCCGGCAGCATGATCGTCCGGTTCACCTGGGTCCCACCGTGCTCCACTTGCTCATCGATCGCCTGCCGCCCGCGGCCGCGGCCGCACCGTCCGCGTCAGCTGCCCGGCCTGGCCGTAGGGTACGGGCGATCGGGCCGGGTTGGGCAACTCTGGCACACAATGCTCGATGATCATTTCGGGACCGGTGAACGGGACTGCCCGATTGGGACGGATACCGGGCGGTATCTTCCCCGACCCTGACCGGACCGGGGAAGATGTTCATCTTTTCTTGACGTCGGATGACCGTCCACAAGTTCCCGATGGACACACCAGCGCACCGGAGCACCGGCTCAGCGCACCGGCGGCGGCCCCTCGATCGGCCGCCCCGCCACCCCGGGCCGACGCTGCCAGGGATGCGGGCCGTCCAGCGGGCGGTACTCGACGCCCAGCGCGTCCAGCACCGCCAGGTGGCCGCGCAGCCGCCGCTCGAAGCCCGGGTAGTCGCGCTCGGCCGGCTCGGCGGGCAGCTGGGGCCAGGCGACCTCGGCGAAGGCGACCAGCCGGGGGAAGGCCCGGTAGTCGACGTCCCGGGCGCTGTCCGCGAACTCGCTCCACAGGTTGGCCTGGGTGCCGATGACGTGCCGGGCAGCGGCCTCGTCCAGCTGCGCCGGGACCGGCTCGAAGCGGTAGACGTCCTCCAGCGTGCGCACGAAGCCGACCGGGATCGGCTCGTCCGGCCCGTCCGCCTGCCGGTGGTCGAGGTAGACGTGCTGCTCCGGGCACATCACCACGTCGTGCCCGGCCCTCGCCGCCGCGATCCCCCCGCCGAAGCCGCGCCAGGAGGACACCGCCGCGCGTGGCGGCACGCCCCCCTCCAGGATCTCGTCCCAGCCGATCAGCCGGCGGCCGCGCTCGGCCAGCCAGCGGTCGAAGTGCCGGATGAGGTGGCCCTGCAGCTCGTCCTCGTCGGCCAGGCCCAGCTCGCGGATCCGGGCCTGGGCGGCAGCGCTGTCCTTCCACTGTTCCTTGGGGCACTCGTCGCCGCCGAGGTGGACGAACTCGGACGGGAACAGCTCCAGGACCTCCTCCAGCACCCCCTCGAAGAAGCGCAGGGTCTCCTCGGAGGCGTTCAGCACGTGGTGGCTCACCCCCCAGTCCGTCCAGACGCCGAGCGCGGCGGTGTCCACCACATCGGTGTTGCCCAGCTCGGGGTAGGCGGCGACGGCGGCCTGGGTGTGGCCGGGCAGGTCGATCTCCGGGACGACGGTGATCCCGCGCGCGGCCGCGTACGCGACGATCTCGCGCAGGTCGTCCTGGGTGTAGTGGCCGCCGTGCGGGCGGCCGTCCCGGTGCTGCCCGGCCCGGTAGCCGACCATCGAGCGTTCCCGCCAGGCGCCGCGCCCGGTCAGCCGCGGGTAGCGCTTGATCTCGATCCGCCAGCCCTGGTCATCGGTCAGGTGCAGGTGCAGCACGTTGAGCTTGTGCGCGGCCAGCAGGTCGACGAAGCGCAGCACGTCGGACTTGGGCAGGAAGTGCCGGGCGACGTCCAGCAGCGCGCCGCGCCAGCCGAACCGGGGTGCGTCCGCGATGTCCGCGCCGGGCAGCACCCAGCCGTCCCGGCGCAGCGCGGAGCGGCGGTACGCGTCCGGCCCGAGCAGCTGCCGCAGGGTCTGCGCGGCCCACAGCGCGCCGGCCGGCCCGCCCGCGGCGAGCAGGGCGTGACCGGGGCGCACCGAGATCCGGTACGCCTCGGCGGCCAGGGTGTCGTCCAGGACCAGTTCGATGCCCGCACCCGGGCGGCCCGGAGCGAGCGGCAGCCCGGTGGCCGCGGACAGCGTGCCGCGCAGCCAGCGCTCGGCGTCGGCCAGGCCGGGCGGCGCGGTCAGCGCGGTGGTGGCGTCGAGCGGGAAGTCCTCGTCCGGGCGCCGGACGGCAGTCGAAGGTGCGGGGATGAGGTCCATTCCGCCATATTGCCCAGGCCCGGAACGATTGGCATAGACCACGTCGGAAACGCGGTGCCATGCGAAACGGCGCCCAGCGGACGGTTACTGCTTGTCGCCGTCGCCGCCCTGCGGCTTGCCGATGCCGTCGTAGATCTCCTTGCACATCGGGCAGACCGGATACTTCTTCGGGTCGCGCCCGGGTACCCACACCTTGCCGCACAGCGCCACGACCGGGGACCCGGAGAGCGCGCTCTCCATGATCTTGTCCTTCTGGACGTAGTGCGCGAAGCGCTCGTGGTCGCCGTCCCCGTGGGACACCTGCGGGACGGGCTCGACCAGGGTGCCGGTGCCGAGGCCGCGCTCGGGCTCAAGAGTGCTCATAGGTGCCAAGTCTATGGGCGCCCGCGGAAACCGGGCCAGTGTCGCGCCGCGGCCCGGGTCCCGGGGCGGGCGCTCAGTTCATCGTCGGGTCGTCCGGGTAGGTCGCCAGCAGGGCCAGCGGGCCGCGCTGGCGGCGCAGCACCGAGCGCCACAGCCGCTCCGGCTCGGGGCTGGAGACGTCCCCGGGCTCGCAGTCCACCAGGTACCAGGCGCCGCTCTCCAGCTCCGCCTCCAGCTGGCCCGGCGACCAGCCGGCGTACCCGGCGAAGATCCGCAGGCTGCCCAGCTCCCCGGCCAGCACCTCGGGCGGCGCCTCCAGGTCCACCAGGCCGATCGCGCCGTGCACCCGCCGCCAGCCGAGCGGCTCGCCGCCGCCCGGCTCGCCCGGGGCGACCGCCAGGCCGAGCGCCGAGTCCAGCGCCACCGGGCCGCCCTGGAACACCACCGCGGGCTGGCCGACGAGTCTGGCCCAGCCGTCCAGCACACTGCCCACCTCGACCGGCGTCGGCCGGTTGAGCACCACGCCGAGCGCCCCCTCGGCGTCGTGGTCGAGGAGCAGTACCACCGCCCGGGCGAAGTTCGGGTCGGTGAGCACGGGCGTCGCGACGAGCAGACGGCCGGTGTGCGACCGGCCTCCGTGCGAATGGGCCGCCGTCATGCCACACATGATCCCGCAGAACGGCACCGGTCGGACACCGCAACACTCGAAACCCCGCCACGCCGGACGAACACCCGTACGGCCGAACCGGCGGGCGGGGGCGGGACCGGAGAGAGCACCATCACGGGAGAGGCACACGGGAACCATCGGGACGCCCACTACCATCTACGGTTGGTGGACGCCCCTCTACGGTGCCGACTCGGATTCTCCGGGGGCCCGAACGCGCCCGTACGCCCGTACCACCGGTCCACCACCGGCTCCGCAACGGAGCCGTTCCCACTCCTCTGGCACCCCGGATTGCGAGAACGATGACCGACGACGTCCTGCTGGTCCACGGCGGAAACCCGCTCGAAGGCGAGATCCGCGTCCGCGGTGCGAAGAACCTGGTCCCCAAGGCCATGGTCGCCGCCCTCCTCGGCCAGGGCCCCAGCAGACTGCGC
Source organism: Kitasatospora sp. NPDC001683 (assembly GCF_053596495.1). NCBI lineage: Bacteria > Bacillati > Actinomycetota > Actinomycetes > Kitasatosporales > Streptomycetaceae > Kitasatospora > Kitasatospora sp. NPDC001683. Next base: position 1,256 of record NZ_JBSFGK010000035.1, on the reverse strand, counting down.
AACGTCCCGGACATCCGCGACGTCAAGGTGGTCCGCGGCCTGCTGCAGCTGCACGGCGTGACCGTGCGCACCGGCGACGAGGACGGCGAGCTGATCCTCGACCCCTCGCACGTCGAGAGCGCCAACGTCGCCGACATCGACGCCCACGCCGGCTCCTCGCGGATCCCGATCCTGTTCTGCGGCCCGCTGCTGCACCGCCTCGGCCACGCCTTCATCCCGGGCCTGGGCGGCTGCGACATCGGCGGCCGCCCGGTCGACTTCCACTTCGAGGTGCTGCGCCAGTTCGGCGCCTCCATCGAGAAGCACCCGCAGGGCACCTACCTGGTCGCCCCGCAGCGGCTGCGCGGCACCAAGATCGAGCTGCCCTACCCCTCGGTCGGCGCGACCGAGCAGGTGCTGCTCACCGCCGTGCTCGCCGAGGGCGTCACCGAGCTGCGCAACGCGGCCATCGAGCCGGAGATCGTCGACCTGATCTGCGTGCTGCAGAAGATGGGCGCGATCATCACCCTGGGCACCGACCGCACCATCCTGATCACCGGCGTGGACGAGCTGAACGGCTACACCCACCGCGCCCTGCCGGACCGCCTGGAGGCCGCCTCCTGGGCCTGCGCGGCGCTCGCCACCAAGGGCGACATCTACGTCCGCGGCGCCCGCCAGCTGGAGATGATGACCTTCCTCAACACCTTCCGGAAGGTCGGCGGCGCCTTCGAGGTGGACGACGAGGGCATCCGCTTCTGGCACCCGGGCGGCGAGCTCAAGGCCATCGCCCTGGAGACCGACGTGCACCCGGGCTTCCAGACCGACTGGCAGCAGCCGCTGGTGGTCGCGCTGACCCAGGCCACCGGCCTGTCCATCGTGCACGAGACGGTGTACGAGTCCCGGCTGGGCTTCACCGGCGCGCTGAACCAGATGGGCGCGCACATCCAGCTCTACCGCGAGTGCCTGGGCGCCACCCCGTGCCGCTTCGGTGCGCGCAACTTCCTGCACTCCGCGGTCGTCTCCGGCCCGTCCAAGCTGATCGGCGCCGAGCTGGTCATCCCGGACCTGCGCGGCGGCTTCTCGTACCTGATCGCGGCGCTGGCGGCCGAGGGCACCTCGACCGTGCACGGCATCGACCTGATCAACCGCGGCTACGAGAACTTCATGGAGAAGCTGCGGGACCTCGGCGCCCACGTCGAGCTGCCCAGCGAGCAGCTGGTCGACGCGTAACGACCGGCCCTGACGGCGAGAGGCCGGGCTCCCCGCGGGGAGCCCGG
>NZ_JBSFGK010000034.1:0-83213 GCF_053596495.1 Kitasatospora sp. NPDC001683 | reverse complement strand
AGCCGCTCGTACTCGTCCCGCCCAGGATGCCTGCGCGGCACGCGCTCCGAACGCCGCCCGGCCTTCCTGGCCCAGCCGAAAGCGGTATTCCGGTTTACCCCCAGCTCACGCGCCACCACGGTCACGTTCCCCACGACATCCAGCCGCGCAACGAAACGCTCCCGCAACCCGGCAAGATCACGCTCAACGCCCACGGTCCTCGCAACTCCCGCAGATCGCGGGTGTTGCGAGGACCGTTAGAACCGAAGGGCGGCGAGCGCCCGGCGGGGCCCTGTGCGTGCGCGCTCCGCTCGGACCGGCGCTCAGGCCCGGCCCGTGATCAGGCCGAGGTGGCCGTCGAAGCGCGGGTAGAGCACCCGGCCCCGGCCGCCGGCCGGGAGCACTGTCGAGCGCCCGAAGACCCACCACCCCGGGCCGGCGGGAACGGCTGTGGCGGCTACCGCAGCCGGGTGCGCAGCCAGTCCTTGACCTCCGGGGTGACCTCGTCGGTCATGTCGGCGAACTCGTCGTGCTTGATCAGGAACTTGGCCACGTACGGGCAGACCGGGACGATCCGCTTCCCGGCGGCGCGCACGTCCGTCAGCGCCTCCTGGACCAGCTGCCCGGCCAGACCGCGGCCGGCGAAGGCCTCCTCGACCAGGGTGTGGTAGAAGACGCGCTGCCCGTCGAGGTCCAGGTACTCGGTGAAGCCGGCGAGTTCGCCGTCGATCCGGATCTCGTACCGGTGCAGGGCGTCCGACCGCTCGACGACGGGGGTGCCGGGGGTGCTCATCGCGGAGGCCTTTCGTTCGCGGGGCCCGTACGGGCTTCTGGTGCGGGGTCGGGGTAGTCCTTGACCGCGGGCCGGGTGGGTCGGGCCCGGCGGGTCGAGGCGAGCGGGCCGGTTGGGCCGGCCGGGCGATGGGCGGAGACCGCAGGGCCGATCCTGGTGCCCCGGCGCGCCCAGCCGCCTAACGTTGGCGGGACGTCGGCGGAACACCGGAGGAGTGGAGGGGCGGGATGCGGGTGCGTTCCGCGAAGGCGACTCGGCTGCCGCCGTCGGGGTCGGGCGTCGCACCGCTGCCGGCGCTGGTCCGGTACGGACACCGCTCCTGGCTGATCCCCGCGGTGCTGCTGGTGGCGGTGGTGGTCGTGGACGCGCTCACGCCCAGGTCGTTCGCGTCCATCAGCTGGCTGGCCCTGGTGCCCGTGGTGGCCGCCGGGCTCTGCGGTCCGGCGGCCACGGTGCTGTTCTCCTGCCTGGTGGTCGCCGCCTACCCCGCCCTGGACAGCATCTGGGCCAAGTCCCAGGGGATCGAGGACTTCCTCCTGGTGGTCGCCGGAGGCGTCCTCGCGCTGCCGCTCAGCGTCTTCCGGGCCCGGGCCGCCACCTATGTCCGCCACCTCCAGGGCGCCGCCGAGGCCACCCGGCAGGTGGTGCTGCGCCCGGTGCCGCCGGGCTGGGGCGGGGTGGACTCGGCGGCCCGCTACCTGGCCGCGGACGTCGAGGCCCGGGTGGGCGGCGACTTCTACGACGTGGTGGCCACGCCGTACGGTGCCCGGGTGGTCCTCGGCGACGTCCAGGGGAAGGGACTGCCGGCGGTCTCCGCGGCGGCGGCCCTGGTCGGCTGCTTCCGGGAGGCCGCCTTCCGCGAGGCGGACCTGGCGACCCTCGCCGCCCGGCTGGAGGAACGGGTGCACCGGCACAACCTGCTGGCCTCGCGGCTGGGGGAGCCGGAGGAGCGGTTCGTCACCGCGGTGGTCATCTGGTTCCCCGAGGACGCCCCGGAGGAGATCGAGCTGGTCAACTTCGGCCACGACAGCCCGCACGTGCTGGGCCCGGCCGGCGTCCGGCAGCTGCCGCACGGCAACGGCGTGCCGCTCGGGCTCACCCAGCTGGCCGACGGACTGCCCGCGGTCCAGCGGCTGCGGCTGGGCCGGGACGAGACCGTCCTGATCGTCTCGGACGGGGTGACCGAGGCCCGGGACCGGCAGGGCACCTTCTTCGCCCTCCGGTCGCAGCTGGAGGAGCTGGTGCGGCGGCCCGGGGCCACCGTGCCCGAGCACTTGGTGGAGGCCGTCGCCGCCGCCGTCGTCCGGCACACCGGCGGTCGCCGGACGGACGACACCGCGCTGCTCGCCGTCCGGCGCAGCGTCGGTGCGGACTCCGGCTGAGCGCAGCGCAGGCGGTGGGTGCGCGGTCAGCCGGGGAGGGAGGCGAGGGCCGCGGCCAGCCGCCGGGCCGCCTCACCGGCGACCTCGGCCAGGCCGCCGTCGGGGCCCGCCAGGGTGACCAGGGTCTGCGGGTCGACGGCCTCGACCACGGTGGCGTCGCCGTCCCGGCGGACCACCACGTTGCAGGGCAGCAGCAGCCCGATCCGGCGGTCGGCGTTGAGCGCCCGGTGGGCGAGGGCCGGGTTGCAGGCGCCGAGGATCAGGTAGTCCTCCAGCTCCGCGCCGAGCTTGTCGTGCAGGGTCGCCCGTACGTCGATGGTGGTCAGCACGCCGAAGCCCTGCTCCTTCAGCGCGGCGGTGACGTCCGCCACCGCCTGCTGGAACGGCCGGTCGAGCCGGACGCCGAGTCCGTAGTCCACGATTCCTCCTCGGGCTGCGTCATTCGCCCGTCGCCCAGTATCGACCGGCCCCGGTCAGGCCCGCAGCTGGGGGACGGCGAGCGTGGGGCGCGGGATGCGGCTGATCACCGAGCCGATCAGGGTGCCGATCGACACCCCGAACACCGCGGACACGGCGGCCAGCACCGACTGCGCCCCGTTGCCGACCTCGATCTGCGCGGTGTTGAGCAGTCCGAAGGAGCCCGGCACCACGATCCAGAACGCCGGGAGGTAGAGCACCTGCCAGAGCGGGCCGCCCGGCAGCCAGTGCACGACGGTGGCCGCGACCGCGGCGCTGACCGCGCCGGCCAGGCCGCCGATCGCGGCCCCGTGGACCTGTCCGACCGCCACCTGGACGGTGACGCTGACCGCGATCACCGCGACGATCCACGGGATCGCCGAGGGCGGGGTGGCGACGTTGACCACGACGCCCGCCACGGCGATCGCCAGTCCGATCCCGATCACCCACCAACTCGGCTCGGACACCTGGGTGTTGGCCAGCGCGCTGGCCGGCATGCCGATCGCGGTGGTGGCCGCGGCCACCCCGGCGAGGAACAGTGCGAGCTGCACCGCGCCGGACACCAGCCGGGCCGTCCCGGCGCTGGCGGCGCCCGCGGCGACCTCCGACAGCCCGGTGACCAGCAACCCGCCGGGCAGCAGGATCGCCAGGGTGGCCACGATGGTGCGCAGCGGCCCGTCCAGCAGGCCGGCCCGGGTGAGCGACAGGACGAGCAGTGCCACCAGGAACCCGGCCGTCACGGGCAGCAGCGGGCGCAGCCGGGGCAGTCGGCGCGCCAACATGGTCAGGCCCGCCACGATCAGCGAACCGGCCCCCGCGGCCAGCACGTTCGCCGTCACGGGCTGGAGGAACAGGCAGACGCCCACGCCGACCGGAAGCGCCCCCAGGTCGGCGACCCAGGCGGGCCAGCGGGCGGGTGCCCGGCGGATGCCGTCCAGTTCGGCCAGCGCCCGGGGCCCGTCCAGCTCGCCCGAGCGCAGCCGGTGCACCAGGTGGAGGACGTCCGCGGTCTGCTCGAACCGCAGCGCGGCGTCGACCGGCTGGAAGCGGGTGGCCTCCGTCGGGTCGAGGGCGACGAACAGCCCGTTGGTGAGTGCGGCGACGCGTACGTCGGGAGCCCCCAGCGCCCGCCCCAGCCCGCGGAGCTCCTCCTCGACGTCGTGGACGGGAAGGCCCCCGCCCAGCAGGGCTTCGCCCAGTTCGAGCAGCAGGCGGCGGAGCGGGTCCGGTGGGGCTTCGTCGCCCCGGACCGATGGAGACTTGCTAGACATGGCAGGTATCGTCCCATCCCACCCGGATCGGTCCGACTCTGCCCTGGTCTGATCGTTCGTCCCGCCCGGGTCGATCAGTTGTGGACGACCCGGACGGGCTGCGCGGGGCACGGATCAGTTCACGGTGACCGCCGGAGCGCCGGACTGGCTGGTGTCGGTGACCGGGCCGTAGCCGGCCGAGAAGTACCCGTCGGCGGGGCAGAGGCCGGAGCCGCCGCTCTTGGCGAAGTGCTCGTTGGTGAAGGTCAGACCGTTGCTGCCGTTGTCGGCGCTGCCGGTGAAGGCGCCGCTGAGCTGGTAGGTGCAGGTGATGGTGCCGAACCAGCTGTCGAGGACGGCGGTGGCCTGGATCGGGCCGGCGCTGCCACCGGTGAGGGTGACCGGCAGGCCGGTCCCGTCGTCGACCGAGACGCCGTAGGGGAGGGTGTCGACGGTGAGGCTCTGCACCGAGGTGACGCCGGTGACGTTGGCGGTGCAGGAGTCGAAGGTGAGCCCGGTCAGGGACTCGGTCGCGACGCCCGGGGCAGCCGGGTTGGTCAGCACGGTGGCGGAGTACTGGGAGGTGGCGCAGGTGACACCAGTGGTGCTGGTGGTGGTCGAGTAGAAGGTGGCGCTGGTGCCGGCGGCGAGCGGTGCGGCCAGGGCGTCGCCGGCCGCGACGGCGCTGCCACCGGCGGTCAGCACGGGTCCGGCGTCGGCCGGGGCGGCGGAGGCGGGGACCGCCGCGGCCAGGGCGAGGGCGGCGAGGGCGGCCGGTACGGTCCAGCGGGGGAGTGCGCGCATGGGACAGCCTCTTCCTCGGTGAGGGGGCGAGAAGACGACCTTTCGCTGCTCCCGGAAGGTGGGGGATCGGGGAGCTGACTACGTTCTAGGACCGTGTCGGTGCGCCGTCAAGGCACTGCGGACAAGTTGCTGACTTTTCGTCAACAAGGCTTTGCCGAAAGCATCGCGCCCGCTCACGGCGGCAGCGGCGTGACAGCGATCCGACAGTGGCCGAAAGCGATCCGACAGCGTGCTGACAGCGGCGGGCGGAAGACTCCGTCACGTCCGGTCGGAAGACTCCTGAGACTCCCCAGAGCCACTCGACTGCGGTGATTCCTGTGATGCATCCGACTCCTGCGACCGACGAGAGAGCCGCCCGTGCCCCGACCTCGCCTCACCGCCACCCTCCGCGCCGCAGCCGCCGGCCTGCTGTTGGCCGGCCTCACCCCGGCCGCGGCCTCGGCCGCCGCGCCCGCCCCGCCGGTGCCGAAGCTGACCTGGACGAAGCCCTGCACCCCCGGCTTCCAGTGCGACACGGCCCAGGTGCCGCTGGACTACCGGGACCCGCACGGCCGCTCCATCGAGCTGGCGCTCATCCGCCGCCCCGCCGACGACCAGGCGCACCGGATCGGCACCCTGTTCTACAACCCGGGCGGCCCGGCGATCCCGGGCACCGAGGCCCTGCCCGCCGTGGCCCCGTTCTTCCCCGAGCAGGTGCGCAAGCGCTTCGACCTCGTCAGCTTCGACCCGCGCGGCGTCGGTGCCTCCACCACGCTGCGGTGCTTCCCGGACCAGGCCGCCGAACAGGCCCTGCTCGGCGGCCTTCCGGCCGGCTACCCCGTCGGCGCGGAGCAGCAGTCGCGGTGGGCCGACACCTACGCCCGACTGGGCCGGCAGTGCGCCGAGAACGACCGGACCGGTCTGCTCGCCCACCTGTCCACCGCGGACGTCGCCCACGACCTGGACCTGCTGCGCCGGGCCGTCGGCGACCGGCGGCTGAACTACCTCGCCACCTCGTACGGAACGTACCTGGGCGCCACGTACGCCAACCTCTTCCCGGGGCGGGTGCGCGCCATGGTCCTGGACAGCGCCGTCGACCCGGTCGCCTGGTCCACCGGCCGCGCCCCGCAGGACGCCGCGCTGCCGCCCTTCCTGCGCACCGGCAGCGACCTCGGCTCGGCCCGCACCCTCGACGCCTTCCTCGACCGCTGCGGCGCCGCCGATCCGGCGAACTGTGCCTTCTCGGCGGGCAGTCCGGCGGCGACCCGGGCCAAGTTCGCCGAACTGATGGACCGCCTGGACCGCGGGCCGGTCACCGTCGGCACCGGGCCGCAGGCCTACGACCGGGCGACCGCCGTGTCCGCCGTCGCGCTGCTGCTGTACTCGGCCCAGCCGGTGCCGCAGCTCGGCACCACAGGCTGGGCCGGCCTGGGCCAGCAGCTGCAGAGCCTGTGGACCGCCCCCGACACCCCGGCGGCGCCGCTGCCGACCGGCGCACCGTCCCGGCAGACCCAGGTCCTCGGCGTGCTGTGCGCCGACACCGCCGACCCGCCCGCGAGCGCGGACTACCCGGCGCTCGCCGACCTCGCCGGGGCTCGCTCCGGCGACCTCGGTCCGTTCTGGGTCTGGCAGACCCAGCGCTGCGCCGCCTGGCCCGCCGAGGCCACCCGGGACCGCTACACCGGGCCGTGGGACCGGCGTACCGCCGCGCCCGTCCTGGTCGTCGCCAACACCGACGACCCGGCCTGGCCGTACGAGGGCTCCCGCGCTCTGGCCGACACCCTCGCCCGCGGCCGGCTGCTGACCGTGGACGGCGACGGGCACACCGTGCTCGGCAACCCGAGCGGCTGCGCGTCCGGCTACGAGGAGCGCTACCTGGTGGACGGGGAACTGCCGCCGCCCGGCCAGGTCTGCGCCCCGGACCGGCGGCCGTTCCAGTAGCGGTCGCTGATCAGGTCGGCCCCGATCCGAGGGGGCGGGAACCCCCGTGCCGGTCGGGGCCGGCCGGTTCAGGGCTTCCGGCCGCCGCGGTCGTCGGACCGCTCGTCGGACTGCTTGCCGGACTGCTCGTCGGATTGCTCGTCGGATTGCTCGTCGGACTGCTCGTCCGACCGATCGTCGGACTGCTCGTCCGACCGATCGTCGGACGGCTCGGGGCCCTGCGCACGGTGCCGCCGCAGGTACCAGACCAGCAGGGTGACGGCGACGACCACGGCGATCGTGACGGCGGCGACCCGGCCGACGGTGCCCTCCACCTTGGCGTAGGCGGCTCCGGCGAAGTAGCCCAGGAGGGTGAAGCCGACGCCCCAGGCGAGCCCGCCGAGGGCGTTGTAGAACAGGAACCGGCGGTACGGCATGCGGGCCATCCCGGCCAGCGAGGGCACCAGCGGGCGGACGAAGGCGATGAAGCGGCCGAGGAAGACGGCGGCCGGCCCGCGCCGGCGGATCAGGTCCTGCACGGTGTCGGCCTGCTTCTCGTGGCGCCGCAGCGGGCGGGTGCGCAGGATCGCCGGGCCGAGGTGGCGGCCGATCTCGTAGCCGGCGGAGTCCCCGAGGACGGCCGCGCAGACCACCACCAGGACCATCCAGCCGAGCGAGACGCTGCCCTGGTGGGCGATGAAGCCGCCGAGGACGGCGGCGGTCTCGCCGGGGATGAAGAAGCTGAAGAACAGGGCGTCCTCGGCGAAGACCATGCCGCCGACGGCCGCGTACACGACCGGGCCGGACAGGCTGCGCAGCCAGTCGGTGATCGTGTCCATCGGCCACACCTCGTCGGTGATCGGGCCCCTTTCCGCCCCAATGTAACGCTTGTCGCCCCGCCCGCCCCGGCGGGCCGGGAGGGACGGCCCGGCGGACGGGGGAGAGGACGGCCCGGCGGGCGGGGGAGGGCCCGCTGGCCGGCTTCCTTAGCGGAACGTTAGATCTGCGCGGCGGTCCTTGCCGCCGTCCGGCGGGCGGCGGCACGCTCTGGGGCACCCACCCGCCGCACCAGATCCCGGGAGCCGCCATGTCCCCGTCCGCCGCCGCCGTCCGTCCGCAGCCGCCCGGCGAGGAGCGCGCCCGGCGGCGGCTCGCCCTGGTCGGCGGGTCGCTGGGCAACCTGGTGGAGTGGTACGACTGGTTCGTCTACGCCAGCTTCGCCGTCTACTTCGCCGACGACTTCTTCCCCGGCAGCAACTCCACCGCGAAGCTGATGAACACCGCCGGCATCTTCGCGGTCGGCTTCCTGATGCGCCCGGTCGGCGGCTGGCTGCTCGGCCGGGCCGCCGACCGGCACGGCCGCAAGAGCGCCCTCACCCTGACCGTCACCATGATGTCCGCGGCCGCCGTGCTGATCGCCGCCGCCCCGACCTACGCCCAGGCCGGCTACCTCGGCGCCGTCGTGCTGCTGCTCGCCCGGCTGCTCCAGGGCATGAGCATCGGCGGCGAGTACGCGGCCAGCGCCACCTACCTGACCGAGGCCTCCGCACCGAACCGGCGCGGCCTCGGCTCCTCCTTCCAGTACGTGTCGATGACCTGCGGCCAGCTCCTCGGCCTCGGCATCCTCATCGTCATGCAGCACACCCTCAGCAGCGCCCAACTGCACTCCTGGGGCTGGCGGGTGCCGTTCCTGCTCGGCGCCGTCTTCGCCGGCGTGGTGCTGTGGCTGCGCCGCCGGCTGCCGGAGACCGAGGCCTTCACCGCCGCGGCCGGCGGCCGGGAGCAGGACGGCGCCCGGGGCACCCTGCGCAGCCTGTGGGAACACCGGCGCCAGGCCGTCCTGGTGATGGCCCTCACCCTCGGCGGCACCGTCGCCTACTACACGTACACCACCTACCTGACCAAGTACCTGATCGGCAGCGCCGGGCTCGCCAAGAACACCGCCACCCTGGTCAGCTTCACCGCGCTCGCCGTCTTCGCCGCGATCCAGCCGCTGGCCGGCCTGCTCTCCGACCGGATCGGCCGCCGCCCGCTGCTGATCACCTTCGCGCTCGGCTGCACCGTCGGCACCTACCCGCTGATGACCGCGCTCGGCTCGGCCTCCGGCTACTGGTCCGCGCTCGGGCTCTCGCTGGTCGCGCTGGTCATCGTCACCGGCTACACCTCGATCAACGCGGCCGTGAAGGCCGAACTGTTCCCCACCCGGATCCGCGCCCTCGGCGTCGCCCTCCCGTACGCCCTCGCCAACGCGCTCTTCGGCGGCACCGCCGAGTACATCGCGCTCTGGTTCAAGAACAGCGGGCACGAGTCCGGCTTCTTCTGGTACGTCTCCGGCTGCGCGCTGGTCTCCCTGGTCGCCTACGTCCTGATGCCGGACACCCGGCACGCGGTGCTCAGCCCCGAGGGAGCCCCGACGGCGGCCGCCGCGGCCGAGGCCGTACGGTAGTGACCTCACAGGTGGGGAGGGGTCCATGCACATGCTGCTCGTCGAGGACGACGACCGGATGGCCCAGGCCCTCGCCACCGCGCTCGCCCGGCGCGGCCACACCGTGCGCCGGGTGGTCCGCGCCGCGGAGGCGCTGCGGCACGCCCGGGAGGCCGAGTTCATCCTGCTCGACCTCGGGCTGCCCGACCTGGACGGCATCGAGCTGCTCCGCAAGCTCCGCACGGTGTGCAGTCTGCCGCTGATCGTGGTCACCGCGCGCAGCGAGGAGCGCGACGTCCTCCAGGGCCTGCGGGCCGGCGCCGACGACTACGTGGTCAAGCCGTTCCGGATGGGCGAACTCCTCGCCCGGATCGACACCGTGCGCCGCCGCAGTTCCGCTTCCGAACAGGCCGGCGGCCAGCGGCAGGTGCGCACCGGCGACGTGGCGATCGACCTGGCCGCCCGCACGGTGACCGTCGACGGCACGCCCGTCCGGCTCACCCGCCGGGAGTTCGACGTCCTCGCCCTGCTCGCCGCCCAGCCCGGCGACGTCCGCTCGCGCGAGGAGATCCTCGACCGGATCTGGGGCGACGCCTTCCTCGCCTCCTCGCGCTCACTGGACGTGCACGTGGCCGGCATCCGGGCCAAGACCGCGCGGGCCGGACTGGTCCGCACCATCCGCGGCTACGGCTACCAGCTCGGCGCACTGGACGGTCCGTGAGGCGCCGCCTGCTGGCCGTGCTCACCGCGCTCATCGGCACCGCCGTGCTGCTGCTCGCCCTGCCACTGGCCGACTCCTACGCCCGCGGCCGCACCGAGCACCTGCTGCTGCAGCGCCGGGCCGACGGCGTGCGCTTCGCCGAGCTCGCCGACCGGATCCGCACCGACGCCGACCGCCGCGAACTCGACGCCGAACTCACCCGCTACGCCCAGCTCTACGGCGCCGCCGTGACCGTGGTCGACACCGCCGGGCACATCGTCGGCCGGGCCGGACCAGCCCCGGGCGGCACCGCCGCGCGGCAGGCCCAGGACCGCGCCCTCACCGGCCGCTCCACCGAGGAACTGCCCACCGTCCGCCCCTGGGGCCCGGCCCGCGTGGTGCTGGCCGAACCGGTCGGCCAGGACGAACGGGTGGGCGGTGCCGTTCTGTTGACCGTCCCCACCGACGCCGCGCGGCACGACGTGCTGGTGCGCTGGGTGCTGATCTCGGCCGGCGCCGTCACCGCCTTCGGCGCCGCCGCGCTGGTCGCGGCCGGGATCGCCCGCTGGCTGCTGCGACCCGTCCACGAACTCGACCGCGCGGTCGCCACCGTGGCGGGCGGGCGCTTCGAACTGCGCGTCGCCTCCGACACCGGCCCGCCCGAACTGCGGCGGCTGCGAAGGAACTTCGACGGCATGGCACAGACCGTCGCCGAATCGCTGCGCCGCCAGCGGGACTTCGTCGCCGACGCCTCCCACCAGCTGCGCAACCCGCTGGCCACCCTGGTGCTGCAACTGGAGAACGCCGAACCGCACGTCCGGCCGGGCCCCGGACGGCAGGCTCACGCCCTGGCCCTGGACGAGGCGGACCGGCTGGGCGAACTGCTGGACGGCCTGCTGGCGTTGGCCCGGCTGGAGGCGGCCATCGCACCGGTCGAGGAGCAGGACGTGTCCGCGGCGGTGACCGAGCGGGTGGCCGCCTGGACGCCGGTGTTCGAGGCGGGCGGGCTGGACCTGACGGCGGACGTCGAGCCGGGGCTGCGGGCCCTCGGGCTCCCCGATGCGACCGGGCGGATCCTGGACGCGCTGCTGGACAACGCGAGCAAGTTCGTACCGGCGGGGGAGCGCGTCCGGGTGGTGGCCGCCGCCGCGCCCGAGGGGGGTTCGGTGGTCCGGGTCACCGACACCGGCCCCGGTGTTCCGGCGGACCAACTGCCCATGCTGCTACGGCGTTTCGCCCGGGCACCGGAGCACCAGAACGTCCCCGGCACCGGCCTCGGCCTGGCCATCGCGGACGAACTGGCCCGCGCCTGCGGCGGATCGCTGACCGTCGGCGCGACCAGCCCGCACGGACTGACCGTCGAGTTCGGACTGCCCGGGGTCCGGGACACCGGGCTCATGCGTGGGCGCTGATCTCGCCGCCGGCGCCGAGCACGATGTAGACGCCGTTGGCGTCGAGGCCGTCGTCGTGCTGGTTGGCCTCCATGGTGCCCATCACCGCGTTGTCGTTGCCGATGATGTCGGCGCGGTAGTGGAGTTCGCCGACCTTGGTGACCTTGGCCGTCCAGCCGCCCGCGAGCTCGAAGGTGCCGGGGCCCTGGTGGGAGCCGCCCATCCAGGCGTGGACCGTGCCGTCCAGCGCGAGCACGACGAACATGTCGTTGGCGTCCACACCGGCGTCGTGGCCGTTCGCCTCGACCGTGCCGAGGACCTGGCCGTCGTGGACGATCCTGGCGACGTAGTGCTGGTCGCCGAGCTGCTGGATCTCGACCTTGCTGCCGTCCGGGAGGGGCTGGCTCTTCGTCCCCTTGCCGCTGCTCGCCGGCGGGGTGCTGCGGTGCGAGCCGGTCGGGGTGGCCGAGGCGGTGGTGCCGTGCGTGCCGGGCGAGGCCGGCGGTGTGGCGGTGGCGCTGGGCGCGGTGGAGGCGCCGGGGGTCGGGGTGACGGCGATGGTGGTGGTCGGCGCGGCGGTGCCAGGCGCGTCGGACGAGCTGCTGCAGGCCGTGGCGGCGGACACCAGCAGAGCGGCGGCCAGGACGGTGCCGGCCAGCGTGCGGACGGCGGGGGCGCGGCGGGTCGTCGAGAAGGGCATGCGGGTCTCCTGCGCGAAGTACGGGTGAGGGACAGCCCGTTGACCGCGCCGACCCGGACGGGGAGCGGTGGGCGACGGAACGGCGTGCACGATCGAAGGTAGTCCGGGCAGTCGACGGAACGGAGCCTTCCGTGTCACCGGTCCGTCACGCTCTCCGCCGAGCCCGTCACCCGTACACCGAGCGGTAGTAGGCCACCGCCCCCGGATGGAGCGGGACGGCCCCGGTGGAGACGGCGAACCGGGGCTCCAGCCGGGCCCCCGCCGTCACGGACCGCAGCAGGGTGGCCCACTGGTCGAAGAGGATGCCGAGCAACTGCCGGACGGCGTCCTCGGGCACGCCCGGGCGGGCGGTCAGGTAGTCGCCGACGCCGAGGGTGGCGACCGGGTTGCCCAGGCCGTACGCGCCGGCGGGCAGGGTGACCACCGTGTAGACCGGGCCGTAGCGCTCGCGCAGCGGCGCGGCGACCGCGTCCAGCGGCACGAACCGCAGCGGCAGCTCCCCGGCGAGCGCGGACACGGCGGGTGTCGGCACGCCACCGGACCAGAACACCGCGTCCAACGTGCCGGTGCGCAGCGCGGCCAGCGACTCGGCCAGCCCGAGCGACTGCTGCCGCACGCCGATCCCCGCCTCGCGCAGCAGCCGCGCGGCCGTCACCTGGAGGCCGGAGCCGACCGCGCCGGTCGCCACCCGGCGGCCCGCCAGGTCGGCGAGTTCGCGCACCGGACCGTCGGCGGGGGCCAGCAGGTGCAGGTAGTTGACGTACACCCGGGCCAGGGCGGTCAGGCCGAGCGGGCGGTCGAAGGTGTCGTGGCCCAGCACCGCGTCCTCGGCGACGTCCGCCGTGGTGAGCGCGAGGTCCACGGTGCCGTCGGCGAGTTGCTGGAGGTTGTCCACGCTGGCGGCGCTGCTCACCGGGGTGAGGGTCAGCCACCCGCTCGCCGTCACGGCCTCGGTGAAGGAGCGCCCGAAGGCGTTGTACGGACCGCCCTCGGGGCCGGTCGCCAGCCGCAGCGAGCGCACCGGCCCTTCCCCGCCCGAGCAGCCGGCGGTCAGGGCCGCCACGAGGGCCGCGCCGAGCACGGTGCGGCGGCGCGGGGCGGTGGCGGTCATTGCGGGAAGGATAGCCCGTCGCGCGTCTCGGTTGAACGCGGACACCGCCGGGTCCTCGGGGCGAGGACCCGGCGGTGCCGGGGTGGTGCGAGGTGCGGCCGGGCGTCAGGCGCGGCGGCCGCGCTTGCGGCGGGCGAGGAAGACCGCGCCGCCGCCGACCGCCAGCAGGGCGACGGCCCCGGCCGCGATCGGCCCGGTGTTGGAGTCGGCGCCGGTCTCGGCCAGCGGCGGGCCGGAGACGCTGCTGGTGGCCCCGGCGACGGCGGTGCTGCCGTCGGTGGAGGTCGCCGAGCCGGCCGGGGTGGTGGCCGAGCCGCCGGTGGGCTGGCCGCTCGGGGTGTCGCCGCCGACCGGCTGGCCGGTGGTCGGGTCGAGGATCAGCGTGGCCGACTGCGGGTTCTTGAAGTCGAACATGCCCTCGATGGAGCCGGCGTGCTCGTCGAAGGAGTAGTCGCCGATCCGGCCGGTCTTCCAGTTGTCCTCGACGAAGCGCAGGATCGAGGTCTGGTCGGTCTGGGTGTGGTCGACGAAGTTGGACTTGGCGTACGGGGAGGCCACCAGCAGCGGCAGGCGCGGGCCGAAGCCGCAGCGGTCGGCGTAGCCGCCCCAGCCGGCGTCCTTGCCGCACTGGCCGGGGCCGCTCAGGCTGTCATTGGCGGCGTCGCGCGAGCCGTTGACGGGCTCGGCGAACTTGTGGTCGTACCAGCCGTCCGAGTCGTCGTAGGCGATGACGACGGCGGTGGAGGCCCAGTCCTTGGACTTCTGCACCTTGTTCAGGGTGTCGACGACGAAGTGCTGCTCGTCCAGCGGGTCGGAGTAACCGGCGTGGCCGTCCTGGTAGTTGGCGGCCTTGAGGTAGCTGACGGCGGGCAGGTTGCCGTGCTGGAGGGCGGCGTCGAAGTCGGTCAGGTCGTACTGGTGGTTGGCCTGGCCGTCGTGGCCGATCTCGTCCACGTTCTTCGGCGCGAGGTGCTTCGGGTTCGCCGTGGACTTGTAGTACTGGAAGGGCTCGTGGTGCGGGTTGTAGTCGGTCTGCGAGACGCCCGCGATGTTGTCGTGCGCGGACTCGCAGGCGGCCTTGCCGTCCTTGGTGCCGGTCGGCTTGAAGCCGCCCTGGAACCAGCCCCAGCTGACGCCCTTCTCGTTGAGCAGGTCGCCGATGTTCTTGCCGGTCATGACCAGCTGGTTGTGCTTGGGGTTGGAGCAGTCGTCGTAGCCCGGGTCGGGGTCGTTGATGACGGTGCCTATGCCCTTGGCGTCCGGGGAGGCGACCACGTAGGCGTCGGTGGTCTGCTGGCCGGTCTTCGGGTCGACCGGGTAGCCGCCGTGCAGCTGGCCGGAGACCAGGTTGATCGCGCCGGGGGTGGAGGGCCCGTAGTTGGTGCCGAAGGAGTTGTCGCTCATCGCGAAGCGCTGGGCGTAGTTCCAGTAGCCGGTGACGGTGTTGCCGTCGTAGTAGTCCATCACCAGGCCGGGCGCGGTGTACATCGGGGGCTTGCAGCTCTCGACGTCGGTGTGCTCGACGAACTTGTCCATCTTGCCGCCGTCGAAGGCGAGCTGCTCGTCCTTGTAGGTGTGGTCCTGGTCGCAGGTGACGGCCTGCGCCGGGCCCAGCCGCTGCGGGTTGTTCCGGTTCGGGTTCTTGTGCAGCAGGTCGTCGCTGAGGCCGTCCACCTTCGGGGTGTCGGGCTTGGCGGTGAACTTCACCTTGTCGTCGGCGGTGTTGGCCGCGTTCGGGTAGGTGCCGAAGTAGTGGTCGAAGGAGACGTTCTCCTGGAAGATCACCACCAGGTGCTTGATCGGGGTGGCGGTCTGCGTGCCGTCGGCCGCGAAGGCCGCGGGCGCACCGCCGAAGGCGGCCAGCGAGGCCGCGCCGATCAGGCCGGCACCGTAGCGGAGCCACCTGTTACGGGTGGGGACTGCGTGCATGGTCGGTTCCTCGGACGTCATCGTCATACGTGTCAGAAGGGGGCCGTGACGCGCGTAGCTCTCGCGGCGCGGCGGCTAGACGCTAGAGCGTAGCGGTGAACACGGTTGACGGATCCATGTGAACGCCAGGTAAATCGGCGAGGTTCGGAACTCTGCGCCAAGACCTCCGCCAGGCAGACAAGTCCGATGAATGTCTCTCGAATCCGATGATTACGGGACAGGTTTCGACGGTTTCAGGCCAGGAATGTCGTTTCCGTCCCGGTCGGGTCGCGGGCAGCTCCTGCGCGAAACCGTGGTCGAAGTCACGGAACATCACCGACCGGCCTCCAAGAACAGCCGGGGGCGGGCGCCCTGTTCGGGTGCCCGCCCGCGGAGTCGGTCAGGGGGTGCCGGTCAGGAGGCGGCGGCCTCGGCCTGGATGCCCTGGAGGGCCGCCACCAGGGAGTCGACGTCCTGCACGGTGTTGTACAGGGCCAGCGAGGCCCGGGCCGCCGCCTGCAAGCCGTAGGCGGCGAGGGCGGGTTGGGCGCAGTGGTGGCCGGCCCGGACGGCGATGCCCTGCTGGTCGAGCGCCCCGGCGAGGGCGATCGGGTCGGTGCCGGCGAGCAGGAAGGTGAGCACTCCGATCTTGCCCGGGGCCTCGCCGATCAGCCGCAGGCCGGGCACGGTCCGCAGCGCGGTGGTGGCGTAGGCGGTGAGCTGCTCCTCGTGGGCGGAGGCGGCCTGGCGGTCCAGGCCGGAGAGGTACCGCAGGGCCGCCCGCAGCCCGGCCACCCCGCCGATGTGGCCGGTGCCGGCCTCCAGGCGGTGCGGGACGGGGGCGTAACTGGTCTCCTCGAAGCTCACCGAGTCGATCATGTTGCCGCCGCCCTGCCACGGCGGCATGGCCTCGAGCAGCTCCCGCTTGCCGTACAGCGCGCCGATCCCGGTCGGGCCGAAGACCTTGTGGCCGCAGAAGGCGTAGAAGTCGGCGTCCACAGCGGTGACGTCCACCTGGAAGTGAGCCACCGCCTGGGCGCCGTCGACCAGCACCTTGGCGCCGTAGCGGTGGGCGAGCGCGGTCATCTCGGCCACCGGCGGGGCGGTCCCCAGCACGTTCGACGCGTGGGTGAGCGCCACCAGCCTGGTCCGGAAGCCGAGCAGGTCCCGGTAGGCGTCCTGGTCCAACTGCCCGTCCGGGAGCAGCGGGATCGGGACGATCCGGGCCCGGCGCTCCTTGGCGATCAGTTGCCAGGGCACCAGGTTGGAGTGGTGCTCGGCGGCGGAGACCAGGATCTCGTCGCCGACGCCGAGGTTGGCGCGCCCCCAGGTCTGGGCGACCAGGTTGACGGCCTCGGTGGTGCCCCGGACGAGGGCACGCGGGGGCGGTCGGGCCTCGGTCACCCCTGCGGCGCGGCGGGCAGCGCCCGCAGCCGGCTGACCGGGGAGACGAGCAGCCCGACCACCACGGCGGCGGAGCCGACCGCCGCGACGATCAGCGCGCCCCGGGCGCCTAGTTGACCGGTGAGCAGCCCGGCGGCGAGGCCGCCCAGCGATCCGCCGCCGAACAGCAGGGTCCGGAAGGCCGCCGTCATCCGCCCCATCATCGACTGGGGCGTGACGGCCTGGCGGAGGCTGACGATGATCACCCCCGCCACGCCGAGGCCGAGGTAGGTGGTGAAGAAGGACAGCACGAACATCCCGATCATCACCGGCCGCGGCCCCGCGGCGGCGGGGATCAGGCCCGGGCCCAGCAGCAGCGCCGACTGGCCGACCAGGTAGACCCGGCCGAGCGGGAAGCGGGCGATCACCCGCCGGGCGATCAGCGCGCCGATCAGTCCGCCGACGGAGGCCGTCGAGAAGACCGCGCCGATCGTCCCGTCGCCGAGGCGGAGGTCGTGGTGGCCGTAGAGCAGGAACATCGTCCACACGGTGATCATCGAGAAGTTGCAGCAGAAGCCGATCAGCGCGAGCGAGCGCAGCACCCGGTCCCGCATCACCCAGCCCATGCCGTCCTTGAGTTCGCGCCACAGGTGCCGCTCGGCGGCCGGTTCCGGGGCGGGCTCCGTGGTGCGGATCGACAGCAACGAGACCAGGGACACCAGGTAGGAGCAGGCGTCGACGAGCACGGCCACGGGCGCGCCGACCGCCGACACCAGGACGCCGCCCAGCCCGGGCCCGGCGACGTCGGCGGCGGAGGAACTGGTGCTCATCCTGGCGCTGGCCTCGACGTAGTGCTCGGGGCCCCGCACCAGCACCGGCACGTAGGACATCCAGCTGACGTCGAACACCACCGAGGCGATGCCGACCGTACAGGCGATCACCATCAGCACGGGCAGGTCGAGCGCGTGCCACCAGTAGAGCAGCGGCACCAGGGCCAGCAGGACCAGCCGGACCAGGTTGGCGCCGAGCATGACCGGCCGCCGCCGGTGCCGGTCCGCCCACACGCCGATGACCAGGGCGAGCCCGAGGTAGGGGACGAGCTGCAGGAAGCGCAGCAGTCCGACCTGTTCGTCGGTCGCGCCGAAGGCGCCGATGGCGGTGAGCGGAAGGGCGAGGTTGGTGACCTGGGTGCCGAGCAGCGAGACCGTCTCGCCGACCCAGAACCGGAGGAAGTCGTGGTTGTGCCACAGGCTCTGCCGCGCGGGTTCGGTGCTCGGCGGGGACGGGGCCTGGGTCGTCCCGGTCATCGGGCGCTCCTCGCCAGCTCGGCCACCGTGCCGGCCACCGCGTCGACCTCGTCCTCGGTGTTGTAGTAGTGCGGCGACAGTCGCAGGCACCACTCCACCTCCTTGTCGGCGAAGTCGAACTGCGCGAACTCCCGGTAGCTGAGGGCGGAGTTGATGCCGTGCGCGTCCATCGCCGCCTTGAACGGCGCGGCCTGCCAGCCCTCGATGGTGAAGGTGACCAGGGCGGCCGGCGCGGGCCCGCCGTCGAGCGCGCGGACACCGGGGACGGCGGCCAGCCGCTCGCGCAGCCGGCCGGCCAGCGCGGGGGTGCGCCGGGCCACCGGCTCCAGGCCGACCCGCAGCGCGTAGCGGACGGCGGCGGCGCAGCCGAGGACGGTGGCGTACGGGAACTCCCACTCCTCGAACCGGGCCGCCGTGTCGACCGGCCGGTAGTAGCCGGGGGCGACCCAGCGCGCGCCGTGCATGTCGATGTGGAGCGGCTCGTACCCGGCCGTCAGCACCCGGTCGGAGACGTAGAGGAAACCCGAACCGCGCGGGCCGCGGAGGAACTTGCGGCAGGTCGCGGTGAGCAGGTCGCAGCCGATCGCCTCGACGTCGATCGGGTACTGGCCGACCGACTGGCAGGCGTCGACCAGGTACAGCAGGTCGAGTTCCCGGCAGTGCCGGCCGATCTCGGCGACCGGCTGGACCAGCCCGGAGTTGGTGGGCACGTGGGTCACGGCGACCAGGCGCGGCCGGTGGGCGCGCATCAGCGCGGCCATGGCCTCGACGTCGACGCCGCTGCCGTCGGGATGGTCGGGGGCGTGCACGATCCGGACGCCGTGGCGCTTGCGCAGGGACAGGAAGGCGATCTGGTTGGACACGAAGTCGTTGCGGGTGGTCAGGACGACGTCCCCGGGCCGGAAGTCGATCGCGGACAGGGCCTTGGTGTACGCGTGGGTCGCGCTCGCGGCGAAGGCGAGGTTGCCGGGGCGGGTGCCGAGGAGTTCGGCGAGCGCGGCGTAGAAGTCGGCAACCTCGGCGGCGCGGGCGGCGGCGGCCTCGTAGCCGCCGATGCCCGCCTCCAGGCGCAGGTGGTCGAGCACCGTCTCCAGGACCGGACGGGCCATCAGTCCGGCGCCGGCGTTGTTGAAGTGGATCACCGCCTCGCAGCCGGGGGTGTCGGCCCGGAGGGCGGCGAGGTCCAGGACCGGTTCCTGGCTTGGGTTCAGGAACGGTTTCCGGCTGAGGTCCAGGACCGGTTCTCGGCCGGGGTTCAGGAGCGGTTCCGGGCTGGAGGCGAAAGCGCTATTCTCGTTCTTCATGTCTGACAGTAGCAGTATCGAGACCCTGGTGGCGATCCTCCGGACGGAGATCGCCCGCCTCTCCCCGGGCGACCGCCTGCCCAGCAGCCGGGACCTGATCACCCGTCACGGAGTCGGGCCGGTCACCGTCTCCCGGGCGATCGCCCTGCTCGCCGCCGAGGGCGCGGTGGTGACCCGGCCCGGGAGCGGCACCTACGTCGCGGCCCGCCGCCCGCCGACCGGCGGCGGCGAACCGGACACCTCCTGGCAGGCGGTGGCGCTGGCCGGCCGCCCGTTCGCCCCCGAGGCGCCCGACGAGCCCGGCACGGTGCCCGTCGGCACCATCCCGCTGTCCGGGGGCTACCCGCACGAGAGCCTCCAGCCCACCCGCCTGCTCGGCGGCGCCCTGGCCCGGGCCGCCCGCCGCCCGGACGCCTGGCACCGCGCCCCGGCGGCCGGCCTGACCACGCTGCGGACGATCTTCGCCCGGCAGGCGGGCGGCGACGTCGGCCCGGACGACGTGCTGGTCACCGGGGGAGGGCAGGGCGCGCTGTCACTGCTGTTCCGCGCCGTCGCCGCGCCGGGCAGCCCGATCCTGGTCGAGTCGCCCACCTACGCCGGCGCGCTCGCCGCCGCGCGCTCCGCCGGACTGCACCCGGTGCCCGTGCCGATGGACGACCAGGGTCTGCGTCCCGACCTGCTCGCCGAGGCCTTCGCCGTGACCGGCGCGCGCCTGCTCTACTGCCAGCCCACCTTCCACAACCCGACCGGGACGGTCCTCTCCGGCGAACGGCGCGGCCAGATCGTCGACGTGGCCCGCGCCGCCGGGGCGTTCCTGATCGAGGACGACTTCGCCCGCCACCTCGGCCACGGCCGGCCGGTGCCCCGGCCGCTGGTCGCCGACGACCGGGACGGCACCGTCGTCCACCTCACCTCGCTGACCAAGCCCGCCTCGCCCAGCCTGCGGATCGGCGCGCTGATCGCCCGCGGCCCGGTGATGCGGCGGCTGCTCGGGATGCGGCGGGTGGACGACTTCTTCATCGCCCGCCCGCTCCAGGAGGCCGCGGTCGAACTGCTCAGCACCCCGGCCTGGGACCGGCACCTGCGCGCCCTGTCCGCCGCCCTGCATCAGCGCTGCGCCGTCCTGGCCGACGCCCTGGCGCGGGAGGTGCCGGACTGGACGCTGCACCGGGTGCCGGAGGGCGGCCTGCACCTGTGGGTCAGGCTGCCGGCCGGGTGCACCGAGGAGGCCGTCGCGGAGGCGGCCCGGGCACACCGGGTGGCCGTCAACCTCGGCCACCACCACTTCCCGGCCGAGCCGCCGGCCGCCCACCTGCGGCTCGGCTTCGCCGCCGCGGCCGAACCCGCCGAACTCGTCGAGGCGGCGGCCCGCCTGGGCGCCGTGGCCGCCCGGGCGTGACGGCGGGACGGGCGTGACGGCGGGACGGCGCAGCAGCGCGGCGGCCCGGCGGCTCGCGGCTCAGGCGTAGATCGCGATCCGGGACTCCACCGTCCCCTGGGCGGGCGAGTGGAGCACGGTGAGCCGGTACCGCTCGGTGAGCGTGTGGTGGCTGTGCAGGACGATCTTCGCCGGGATCAGGCTGGTGTAGAGCGTGCCCGTCTGGCTGCCGAGCGGCAGGGCGTGCCAGCGGCCGTCGCGCCCCAGCTGTTCGAGCCGGATGTCCGACGGGCTGAGGAACGGGCCGTTCTGCGGCGACTCGACCAGGATCTGCGGGGCGACGGTCTGGTCCGTCGGGTTGTCGTTGCGGTAGCTGAAGGTGATCCGGTGCGGCGCCCGGTCGGTCGGCAGCGCGGTGTCGGGCAGGTCCACGAAGCGGACCGGTGCCGCGGCGGCCGCCGATGCGGTCGGGGGTTCGGAGGCCGCCTGCGCGGGCGGCGTCAGTGCCGCGGTCGGCAGCAGGGCGGCGAGGGCGGCGACGGTCAGCACCAGAGCCCGACGGGGGATCGTCCTGGTCGGCATGGCGCCTCCTTCGGTCGATGAAGCGGCGGCGGGGGAGCGACCGCCTGCCGGACGGTGCCCGCGGTGTCACGGACGGTGGCCGCCCGAGCGGTCCGTTCCCCTCCACCCTGCACGCGCCCGGCGGATGGCGCATCCGCCGGGCACGGAACCGCTGCTCGACCGCGAGTGGTCGCACCGTCCCTCGGCCTCGTCCCGCGCGGCCCGCACGGCCGCGTGCCGCCGCGCCGGCGGACGGAGGAACCGGTTCGCCGTTCCGCACCACGGTCAGACGCCAAGTGCTGTCGGAGCAGGTCGGCCGGCCCTGCAGGGTGTCCGCACCAGCCCGAGGAGGAGTGATGCCCGAAACCGCCACCAAGGTGATGCCGGACGAGGGGATCCGTTTCACTGCTCACCCCCGCCAACGCCGCCCTGGCCCTCATCGACTACCAGCCCCAACCGGTCTTCCACATCCAGTCGATGGACCGCCAACTGCTGGTCGGCAACGTCGTCGCGCTGGCCAGAACGGCGCGGCTGCTCCGGCTTCCCACCGTCCTGACGACCGTCGTGGCCCGTGACTTCGCCGGCCCCCTCCTCCCACAGCTGGCCGAGGTCTTCCCCGAGCAGGAACCGATCGACCGGACCAACCTCAACGCCTGGCAGGTGGACGCCTTCCGTTCCGCCGTCGAGGCCACCGGCCGCAGCAAGCTGCTGATGGCCGGAATCTGGACCGAGGTCTGCCTGATGACGCCCGCCCTCTCGGCCCTGGAGGCCGGATACGAGGTGTACTTCGTCGTCGACGCGGTCGGTGGGGTCAGCGCCGAGGCGCACACGGCGGCCGTTCACCGGCTGGTCCGGGCAGGCGCCGTCCCGGTCACCTGGATCGCCGTGCTACAGGAACTGCAGCGCGACTGGAGCCGCACCGACACGGTCGACGGCGCGTACGAGATCGCCCGCGCGTACGGCGGCTCCCGGGGGCAGGGGATCGTCTACCGGCAGGACCCGTCGCTCACCTGACATGGTCAGCTCAGCGGACGGCAGAGCAGCGCGTCGGGGACGCCGTACTGGAGCCAGCGCCAGGTGTCGGCCACGCCGGCGACGTACTCGTCGTCGGCGCACTGGCCCTTGTAGGTGCCGGGCGCCCAGTCGCTCGCGGCGGAGCCGCCGGTGGCGGGCCGGTTGTCGCCGTGGTCGAACCAGAGCGTGCGGCCGGTGGTGGGCAGGGCGGTGGCGGACGGGGCGCAGAGCAGCGCGGACATCGCGTTGCCGTGCACGCTGTAGCCCACGGCGAAGGTGTCGTCGGGGCACTGGAGCTTGTCGTAGCCGGACGCCCAGTCGCCCCCGGTGACGTAGCGCTGGTCGGTGACGGACACCCAGTCGCCGGCGCCGACGGCGGGCTGGCCGGCGTCGGTGCACAGGCCGCGACTGCTGCTGCGGCCGAGGCCGGCCAGGCGCTGGCCGTCCGGGCAGTCGCCCTTGCGGTTGCCGTAGCTCCAGTCGGGCCGGGCCAGCATGCGGCTGGAGACGTTCTGGTCCCCGTGGTCGAGGTCGAGCATGTTCCAGCGGGCGACCGGTGCGACCGGTCCGGTGTACGAGGGGGCGTTGACCAGCTTGTTCCAGTCGGCGGCGCGCCAGTCGCCGGGGTCGTTCAGACCGAGTTGCCGGCCGGAGGTGTCGTAGGAGAGCAGCGCCCAGTTGTCGTTCGGGACGCCGTCGTGCTGCCAGCCGACCAGCGGCCAGACGGCGAAGTCGGTGTCGTTGGCGGCCAGGACGTCGGTGAAGCGGTCGAACCAGGCCTGCTCCTTGGCGTCCGTGGAGCCGCGCCCGGCGGCGCCGAACTCGCTGACCCAGACCGGAGCGGTGAAGTGCTGGCCGGTCTGGGTGACGAACAGGGCCTCCTGGTTCACCACTTGGGCGAGCTGGTCGGGGGTGAAGTCCTCGTAGCGCGGGTCGCTGGTGGAGCCGGGGCCGCTGCCCGCGCCGGTGTTGGCCGGGCCGGTGTAGGCGTAGAAGTGGGCGGCGTAGACCAGCTTGTCGGACCGGATCAGGGTGTTGGACAGGGTGGCCACCGGGGTGAGCATCGGCCGGCCGTGGGAGAACCCGGCGGCGGGGACGCCGTACCAGTTGATGCCCTCCATGACGACCAGCAGGTCGGGGTCGGCCTGGAGGATCCGGTTGCCGGCCTCCTCGAAGGCGGCGTACTCGTCGTGGCCGTCGCCCATCCCCCAGTTGGGGTCGTCCCAGACGTCCCGGCGGACCTCGTTGCGCAGGTCCGCGCCGACGACCCGCTTGTCCGCCCGGTAGCGGTTCGCCATGAACACCCAGTCGTCCTCCCACTGCCGGGTGCTCTGGCCGCTGTTCCACCGCTCGTTGCCGTCCAGGCCGCAGCAGAAGCGGTAGCTGGTGGTGTGGTTGTTGAGGATGACCGCGAACCCGTCGGCGGTCAGCGCGGCCACGACGGCGTCGTAGACCTGCAGCGGGGTCCTGCCCCTGAGCTGCGGATTGGCGGCGACGGCGGCGTCCGGGACGGTACTGGTGTCGTGGATCAGCGCGTTGGCGAACGGCAGCCGGACGGCGTTCAGGCCCAGGCCGTGGAAGCCCGCCAGGATCTGGCCGATCGGTGCCCGGTCCAGGCCGAGCGGGATGTTGTACGAGACCTGGCCGGCCTGGTTGTCCGCCGGATCGGTGGTCGAGCCGCTGCCCTCCCAGGTGCCTTGCGCACCAGCCCAGTTGCCGGCCTTGAGCTTGAACCGGTCGCCGTTCGCGTCGACCACGTACCGGCCCCGGGTGCTCAGCGGGCCGGCCCAGGAGGCGGCGAGCTGGGGGCCGGTCAGCACGGGCCCGGCGGTCGGTGCGGGCGCGGCGGTGGGTGCGGCTGGTGCGGGTGAGGCGGTGCCGATGAGGGCGGCCAGCAGGGCCGCCACCGCGAGCACGGCTCGACGAGCCGGGCGGATGGGTATCACGGGTCTCTCCAGGACGGGGGTGGCAGGGGCAGGGCTTGTCGACGGTACGTCAAAACCACTGTTCAGGACGAGACCGTCGACCGGGACCCTTATGACCCGCCGAGACGGTCAGATGACCGTGGTGAGGAAGCCGGCCGTGCGCAGCACGGAGAGGATCGCCTCGACGGCGGAGGTCTCGTGGGTGCGGCCGGTGGTGCGGTGGGCGGCGAGCAGGGCGGCCCGGGGGTGGCCCGGGCGGGCGGGGTGGATCCGCAGGCCGATGCTGTTCGATCAGCCGCAGGGCCGTGCCGGTGATCAACTCCCGGGAGAGCACGACGCGTTGCTTGGTGGGTCTGCGGCGGCGCCGGCGGGGCTCGGGCACTGCGCGTTCGCTCATGCCGCGCAGGCTGTGTCGACGCCGTTGACGGACGACAGGGGTCGGCCGGCGGATTTCCGGGCGCGGCGGTCCGGATCGTCCTCCGCTCGCGGACGAAGCTTGCTCCCGGGGCTGGTGGGTTGGAATGAATCGCGGACGGTTCTGTGCGAGCTGTGTCGAAATTCCACGACCTTCGTAGTCGTGTTCGACGCGACGGTCACCTTCCGCGGTCGGGCGCTTTTGTCGACATGACGCTTGTTCCGTGCCCAGAGGACGCCTCGGGCCGGATCCGTGCTGGTCGGAACGGTCGCACCGTGAGTTGCCGAAGAGGGGGGCGTCAAGGAGACGCCTGACTGAACATCAAAGTTCCACGTTCTGCTACCTAGTTGGGTGAATTGCCTTTAAGCTCACGTTAATCATGTCGGATTCAGGCCACTCTGTGGGCTTCCTCCGGTAGTCGGGCCATTGGGCCTTTCAGACGATGAGAGCAGGGATGAGAACAACGAACGAACTGATGAACGGCGCCGCGCGCGGCCCGTCCCGGTCACGGCCGGACCTGCCCGGCCGTCGTGCCGTCGGCCGGTTCGCGGCGCTCGCCATCGCCGTCGGCAGCAGCTCGCTGGCGGCCGTCCCGGCGGCGGTCTCGCAGACCGGCGACGGGACGGTCACCGTGAAGGTGATCCGAGCCGTGGACAACTCCGGCACGTACACGCCCGCGCTGGAGCCGGGCATGGCGGGCGTCAAGGTGACGCTCACCGATGACGCCGGGGTCTCGATCGACGGGACCACGGCGGCGGACGGCACGGTGACGCTGTCGCCCGCGAC
The DNA here is from genome assembly GCF_053596495.1 of Kitasatospora sp. NPDC001683. Taxonomy (NCBI): domain Bacteria; kingdom Bacillati; phylum Actinomycetota; class Actinomycetes; order Kitasatosporales; family Streptomycetaceae; genus Kitasatospora; species Kitasatospora sp. NPDC001683. The sequence goes on along the minus strand of NZ_JBSFGK010000034.1, from coordinate 58,342 downwards.
CGGCAAGGCCACCGGCGGCAAGTACCGGGTGCAGGTGGTGAACCCGAAGCCGGGCGTGCTGTTCCCGGCCTTCGCCTCCCGCCAGGGGCTGGACGGCGCGCCCGACCAGCTCAGCTCCAACGAGGAGTTCGTCGACCTCTCCGGGGGCAAGAACGTCTCCTACACCACCGGGTTGTGGAACCCGGCGGACTACTGCCAGAAGAACGCGCCGCTGGCGACGGCCTGTCAGACGCCCACCTACCAGGGCGGCGCCCAGCGCACGCTGGTCACCTTCCCGTACAGCGCGCGCGGCCAGGACGGCGTCACCGCCAACGCCACCGACATCGCCACCGACGCCGAGACCGGCACGATCTACGGCCTCGCCTGGAACAAGGCCGACAAGCGGCTGTTCTCCGCGGCGACGGCCAAGCGGACCACCGACTACGGCCCCGGCGGCTCCGGCGGGATCTACGTCACCGACCTGAGCGACCCGGCGAAGAAGAAGACGACCGTCTTCACCACCGTGCCGAACGCGGGCAGCACCGCGCACGGGCCGGGGACGGACGACGCCTTCCTCGACGTGCCCGGAAAGGAGAGCCTGGGCGGCATCAAGATCACCGACGACGGCAAGGACCTGTTCGTCGTCAACCTGAACGACCGCAAGCTCTACCGCTACGACGCCACCAAGCCGACGGCCTCGGCGCCCAAGGCCTCCTACCCGATCCCGGACCCGGGCTGCCCGTCGGCTGCGGACTGGCGGCCGTACGGCCTCGGCATGCAGGACGGCACCGGCTACCTCGGCGGGGTCTGCTCCGGCGAGTCCACCGGCAAGCTCACCGACGTGCGCGCCATGGTCCTGCCGTTCGACCTCGGCACCGGGGAGTTCGGCAAGCCGGTGCTGAACCAGCCGATGGACTACCCGCGGCAGTCCACCGTCGGCGGCGGCCCGTGCGACGGCGCGGGCTGGTTCGCGTGGACCAGCACCTTCCCGGCCTCGCAGAACGGAAAGGTCTGCGGCAGGACCACCATCGCGTTCCCCGAACCGGAGCTCGGCGAGATCCTGTTCGAGACCGACGGCTCGATGCTGCTGGCCTTCAAGGACCGCTTCGCCGACCGCGGACCGGGCGCCCCGGCGCCCAATTCGGCCACCGTGATGTCCGGCGGCGACCTCGACAAGGCCTGCCCGTCGAACGGCACGTACGTGATGGACGTCAACCTCGGCTGCGGCAAGACCGTCCGGGGCGCCCGGTTCTTCTCCACCGGCTGGGACGAGGTGGGCCACCACAACACGGTGTTCGCCGGCATCGCGCTCTCCAAGGTCGAGAGCACCGTCGCCGGCTCCGCCTTCGACCCGGACCACACCGCGGTCGGCTACGGCACGTCGTTCATGGAGCGGGCGGACGGCGCGCACGACCCGAAGTTCGGCCTGCGGCTGACTCCGGCGGGGACCGCCTCGCCGTTCGGCAAGGGCGCCGCGATGGGCGACCTCGAAGTGCTCTGCGACCAGGCGCCGCTGCAGATCGGCAACCGGGTCTGGTACGACCCCGAGCGCAAGGGCATCCAGAACCCGGGCCAGCTCCCGGTGAAGGGCGCCACCGTCAACCTCTACGACGAGTCGGGCAAGGTGGTCGGCACCACCAGGACGACGGCGCGCGGCGAGTACTACTTCGACGACAGCAACGTCACGGGGGGCCTCAAGCCGCACACCAAGTACACGATCCGCATCGACAACCCCGCCGACTACGCCAAGGGCGGCCCGCTGTACCGCTGGGTCCCCACGGACCACGACGTCGGCGACAACCACTTCATCGACTCCAAGGGCATCGTCCCGGCCGGCACCAAGTTCCCCGAACGGGCGCTGACCACCGGCGGACCGGGCGAGAACAACCACACCTACGACTTCGGCTACCGCCAGCAGGAGGGCGCGCTGAAGCTGGTCAAGCACGACCAGGACGGCAAACCGCTGGCCGGTGCCAAGTTCCGGCTGTGGCACGAGACCAACGGCACCGACGGTCTGCAGACCACCGGGGCCAAGCCGGACACCCCCGTCGGTGACCCCTGCACCACCGGCGCCGACGGCATCTGCCAGGGCAGCGGCGTGCCCGGGACGTACTACTGGCAGGAGCTGAGCCCGCCCGACGGCTACTCGGCGCCGGACAGCACGGTCTTCGGACCGCTGGTGCTCACCGCCGACAACCTCGAGGACGGGGTCAGCGTCACGGCCGTCAACAAGCTGATCCCCACCCCGACGCCGACGTCGACCCCGACGCCAACCCCGACGCCGACGCCGACCACACCGCCGAGCACGCCGGCCCCACCGGCGCCCGCTCCCGGTGGCGAACTGCCGCACACCGGTGCGAGCAGCGGGCTCCCGCTGATCGCGACCGGTGCCGCGGCGCTGATCGCCCTCGGTGGGGCACTGTACGTGCTGGTGCGCCGACGCCGGGCCCAGCACCGCTAGGAGCTGTCCCGCTCTGACGGGATGGTGACACCCGGATCGGGCGGGCTCGCGGACCGCAACGGACCGCGAACCCGCCCGACTCCCGTGTTCGACGCGGACGTGAAGAAGAGATCGGAGTGGACCCCCGGATGGCCCGGAAGACGAAGACCAGCCCCCGCCCGCCCCGGCGCAGGCGGACCCGCCGGCTGACGGCGCTGATCGCGACCGTGGTGTGCGCCGCCGTGGCGGGCGGCGTCGTCGCCTACCAGACCGTCTCCGACCAGGCCCCGGAACGCCCGGTCACCACCGAGGAGGCGGGACGGCTGGCACTGTCCCGGCTGAACCTCTACCAGGCCAGCCCGGTCGGGGTGGTGCTCACCGCCGACGAGGGCGGGGGAGTGCGGATCCGGGTCGAGGGCGTCGTGGACTACCGCACCCACCGTGGCGTGGGCCGCTACCGGAGCACCGGCGCGAGCGGGTCGCTCGACCACGGCCTGGTGGTCTGGGACACCGGCGGCCTCGGCCTGGCCCCCGAGCCGGCGGGCGACCAGAGCCCGCCCTGGGAGCAGGCAGAACACATCCCCCGCTCCGGCTGGTCGCCGCGCTCGTACACCGCCGACCCCTTGGACGCCGGCCTCCAACTGCTCACCCAGGTCGGCGCCGACCGTCCGGACAACCCGCTGCTGCTCGCCCAGTCCGGCGCTCGCTGGCTCGGCCGGGACCGGATCGACGGCCGGGGCTACGACCGCTTCGCCGGCCCGCGCGCCCAGGGCGCCGCGCCGGACGGAAAGAGCTCACCGCTGACGTACTGGGTCGACGGCGACGGCAACCTGCGCCGGGTCACCATGCGGATGGCGGGCCTGGGCACCCCGACCAGCGTGGACTTCTCCGGCCGCGACGCCGACGCCAAGCTCCCCGAGGCGCCCTGGCTCACCGGCTGACCACGCCCGGTGACCGTGGCTCAGCGGCGGCGGGCGATCGCCAGGCCGGCCGCTCGCCCCGAGAAGATGCAGCCGCCCAGGAAGGTGCCCTCCAGCGCGTTGTACCCGTGCACGCCCCCGCCGCCGAAGCCGGCCACCTCCCCGGCGGCGTAGAGACCGGGGACCGGGGCGCCGTCGCCGTCGAGCACCCGGGAGTCCAGGTCGGTCTGCAGGCCGCCGAGCGTCTTGCGGGAGAGGATGTTGAGCCGCACGCCGATCAGCGGGCCGTGCGCCGGGTCGAGGATCCGGTGCGGCCTGGCGACCCGGGCGATCCGGTCGGTCAGCGAGCGGCGGGCGTTGTGGATCGCCATCACCTGGGCGTCCTTGCTGAACGGGTTGGCCAGTTCGCGGTCGCGGGCGACGATCTGCCGCTCGATCTCGGCGAGGTCGAGCTTCGGGCCGCGGGCGATCCCGTTCATGGCGGCGACCAGCTCGGGCAGGGTACGGGCGACGACGAAGTCCTCGCCGTGCTGCTTGAACCGCTCCACCGGGCCCGGGGCGCCCTTGGCCAGCCGGCTTCGCAGCGCGAACTTGAGGTCCCGGCCGGTCAGATCGGGGTTCTGTTCCGAACCGGAGAGCGCGAACTCCTTCTCGATGATCGACTGGGTCAGGACGAACCACGAGTAGTCGTGGCCGGTCGCCAGGATCTGCTTCATCGCGCCGATCGAGTCGGCGCCCGGCACACCGGACATCCCGGTCAGCCGGCGCCCCTCGGCGTCGAACCACATGGAGGACGGGCCGGGCAGGATCCGGATGGCGTGGTCCGGCCAGACCGGGTCCCAGTTGTGGACGCCCTCGGTGTAGGCCCACATCCGGTCCCGGTTGACCACCCGGCCGCCCGCCCGCTCGGTGATGGCCAGCATCCGGCCGTCGACGTGGGCGGGGACGCCGGAGATCAGGTGCCCGGGGGCGGGGCCGACCCGGTCGACGGGCCAGTTCGCCCGCATCAGCGCGTGGTTGTGCCCGATGCCGCCGGAGGTCACCACGACCGCCGCCGCCCGCTCCTCGAACGAACCGGCCTCCTCGCGCGAGGACTCGACCCCGCGTCCGGAGTCGTCCGGCGCCAGCACCGCACCCCGGACGCCGACCACCGCGCCGTCCTCGGTCAGCAACTCGTCCACCCGGTGCCGGAACGCGAACCGCACCAGCCCGCCCCGCTCCGCCCGCAGCACCGGACGGAGGAACGCCTCCACCACGCCGGGCCCGGTGCCCCAGGTGATGTGGAAGCGCGGCACCGAGTTGCCGTGCCCGGTGGCCGAACCGGCACCCCGCTCCGCCCACCCCACCAACGGCACCACCCGGTGGCCGAGTTCGCGCAGGTACCGGCGCTTGCCGTCGGCCGCCCAGGCCAGGTACGCCTCGGCCCAGCGCCGCCCCCAGCGGTCCTCGTCGTCCAGCCGGTCGAAGGCCGCCGAACCGAACCAGTCCTGCCGGGCCAGCTCCAGGGAGTCCCTGATCCCGACCCGGCGCTGCTCCGGGCTGTCCACGAAGAACAGGCCGCCGAGCGACCAGAACGCCTGGCCGCCCAGGTTCCGCCGGTTCTCCTGCTCGACCACCAGCACCCGCCGGCCGGCCTTCGCCAGCTCGTGCGTCGCCACCAGTCCGGCCAGTCCGGCTCCGACCACGATGACCTCGGGCTGGAACGGCATTCGGCTCTCCCTCGGGACGGTCACCGTCGCCCGGTCGCGACGGCTGCGCGCCCCCATGGTCGCGGCAGGGCGCGGGGACCGGCACTAGGCTTGTCAGATGGTGACAAAGAAGACTGTGCCACCAGTACAAAGCGAACCGGCGCAAAGCGAACCGGCACAGGCCGACCGGCACGCCGCCGTGGCGCGGATCCTGGCGGACGAGACCGGGATGGTCGACGCCTTCATGGCCGCCATCGCCCGGGAGATCCCCGCCTACGCCAACCTCGACGCCGGCCAGCTCGAGGAGGTCCGCTCCATCATCGTCTGGACGCTCCGCCGGGTCCTCGAACTCTGGGCCGTGGACGGCGCGTTGGGCGCCGAGGACATCCGGATGTTCCGCGGCGTCGGCGCGGCCAGGGCGCGCGACGCCCGTCCACTGGCAGCCGTGCTGCGGGCCTACCGGGTCGCCGCGCTGGCCTTCTTCGACCGGATCGGCGAACGCTTCGCCGACGTCGTCTCGGTCCGCGACCTCAGCGCGCTCGCCCGGGTCTGGCTGACGGTGCTCGACCAGTCCTCCGAGGCCATCTTCGACGGCTACGAGTCCACCGGGCGGATCCTCGGCGAGGACCGCGAGCGCTCCCTCCGGGGCCTGCTCACCGACCTGCTGCTCGGCCGGCAGAGCCACGCCGGCACCCTGCGCGCCCGGCTGCGCGAGCTCGACGCGGAACTGCCGTCCTCCTTCGACCTGATGGTGGTGTCCCCGGCGGCCGGCGCGGCCGAGGCGGCGGAGCGGGCGGCGGCCCTGGTGACCGCCGCCCTGGACGCCCGGGCCGCGGGAGAGGCTGCCGAGCTCGAACTCACCTCGCTGCACACCACCCTGGACGGCGTCGGAGTCGCCCTGGTCAAGGCGGTCGACGTGCCGCTGCTGGACCGCCTGGCGGCCGGGCACGACCTCACCGGCGCCCTGCTCACCGGCGTCACCGCCGCCACCGCGCCGCGCGCCCACCGGCTCGCCGTCCACGGCCTCCGGCACGCCTCGCCGCTGGTGTGGACCGAGCGCCGGGTGCTCGACTGTGGCGACCTGGAGGTGGTGGCCCTGGTCACCGGCCACCCGGACGCCGATCCGGTACTGGTGGCCGAAGCCGTGCTCGGCCACCTCGCCCAGGACGACGAAACCCGGCGGACCCTCGACGCGGTGATCTACTCCGACGGCGCTCCCGCCGCGGCCGCCCGCCTCCACGTCCACCCGCAGACCGTCCGCTACCGGATGCGCCGGCTGGCCGCCGCCACCGGCCGCGACCCGCGGACCCCGTGGAACCGCTTCGTCCTCCAGACCGCCCTGCTCGCCGGCGCTTCCCGGTAGTGGGTGTCCGGGAGCGTCCGGGATTGTCCGGGACGGTGCTCGACCGGTTGTCCTCCGTCCCGCCGGCTGCTGGGGTTCGGGGTGTTCCCGGCGCCAACCCCGGGGCGGAATCGACCCGTTGGAGGAGCACCATGCGATTCACCAGGACCAGGAAGCGCCTCGCCGCCGCCGCGATCGCCGCGGCGGCGATGGGCGTGATCGGGATCGGCACCGCGAGCTCGGCCCAGGCCGCCACGACCGCCGAGGGCAGCTGGGCGTTCGGTACCGGCGGCTGCAATGCGATCGAGAACGTCGCGCTGGGCAGCGACTACCACGACTACATGGACATCGTCCCGACCGCCAACCCCGGCCACTGCCTGTTCGGTGTCTTCGACCGGAACGCCTGGAAGTGGTTGGGAGCCGCCGGCGCGACCCCCAGCAGCAACCCGTCACCGTGGTACTACGACGGACCGGGCCAGAGCCTGGAGGCGTGCCTGATCGACACGGCCAACAACAACACCTGGGCGTGCGGTCCGATCAACTGAGCCAGGTGCGGTGAGCCGGGTGGGAGCGGCCCTTGCGAGTCCGCTCCCGCTGCTCAGCCCCAGCCGGACGCGGCCCCGGAGAGCTGCTCCCGCCCGCCCCTGCGGGTCACTCCGTCAGGGAGTCGAGCAGGGCCCGGGCCTCGTCCGCCTCGGGGATGTCCAGCGAGGTGTGGATCTCGACGGCCTGTTCGGCGTGCTTCCGGGCGGTGCCGGGTTCTCCCAGGCGCTGGTGGGTGCGCGCCAGCCCGAAGTGGATGCGGCCGAGGTTGTACCGCTCACCGGTGTGCGGTAGGTACTCCATCGCGGCCCGGTAGTGCCGGAGGGCGCTCACCGGAGCGTCCATGGCCAGCAGGGCTTCGCCGAGCAGGGTGTGCGACTCGGCTTGACCGAAGGTGTCACCGAGGTCCCGGTGCAGGTCCAGCGCCTCCTGGTACAGGTCGAGGGCCTCCGGATGGCGTCGCAGCCTCTGCTGGTGCTCGCCGAACTGGTTGAGCGCTATGGCCTGGCCGAGGCGGTTGCCGCTGCGCCGGTGGAAGTCCAGCGCCGCACGGTGGTGCTCCAGGGCCTCCTGCAGCCGTCCGAGTCTGGTCAGCGTGGGTCCCAGGTTGATCAGGGCGATCGCCTCGACCGCCGGATCGGGGATGTCCCGGCTGAGCCACAGCGCCCGCCGGTGGTGGTCGAGGGCCTCCTCCAGGCGCCCCATCCGGGTCAGGGTGAGGCCCAGGTTGGCCAGGACGTGGGCCTCACCGTTGCGGTTGCCGGTCCGCTGCTGGAGCTCCAGGGCCTGGTGGAGGAGGTCGAGCGCCTGGCGGAAGTCGCCGAGCTGGTACCGGACCAGCCCGAGCTGCCGTAGCGCGGCCGCCTCACCGGCCTCATCGCCGAGCCGCCGAGTGGCCTGCACGGCGCGGACACCCAGCCCGAGTGCCTCCTGGGCGGGCAGGTGGCGCTTGAGGTGGCGCCAGAGGATCGCCGGCAGGTCCGCCGCGTACTCGGGCAGGCCGGCGTCGGTGGCGTGGCGGATGAGCGCCAGCAGGTTGGCCCGCTCCCCGGTCAGCCAGTCCGCCGCGTCCGCCCCGTCGGCGAACACCAGCGGGGCACCACCGGGCGCGGGCGGCTGCGGTCGGTGATGCCGTTCCAGCGGGGCCAGCAGGTCCATCGCCGAGGCGGCGGTGTGCCGGTAGTGGTCGAACAGCCGGATGAGCGCGGCTCGTTGGAGGGGTTCGGGTTCCTCCCGGGCGAGCAGTTCACCGGCGAAGGCGCGCAGCAGGTCGTGGAAGGTGTACCGGAAGGCCGTCCGTTCGACCAGCAGGTGGTGGTTGTGCAGCGACTCCAGCAGTTCCTCGGCCACGTCCAGCGGCGCGTCGACCAGGGCGGCGAGGGCGTGCGGCGTGACGTCCTCGCCCGGTTGCAGCGAGGCCAGCCGGAACGCGCGCTGCTGGGCGGGGGTGAGGGAGCGAAGGGAATCCACGAAGGCCGCCGCGACGCCCCGGTCGTGGTCGGAGAGCTCGGTCAATAACCTCTGCGGACGCCGGATCCGCTGAAGCAGCTCGACGGGCGTCCAGACGGGATGGTGGGCCAGTCTGGCAGCGGCGATCCGCAGCGCCAGCGGCAGTCTTCCGCACAGTGCGACGATCTCGTCCACGGTGCCGGCATGACCCGCGACCCGGTCCGGGCCGGCGATCCGGGCGAACAGCTCCACCGCCTCGTCATGGCTCAGCACGTCCAGGGGCACGCTGACCGCCCCGTCCAGTGCGGGCATCCGCCGCCGGGACGTCACCAGCACCAGGCAGCGCGGGCCGCCGGGGATCAACGGGCGGACCTGCTCGGCGTCGACGGCGTTGTCCAGCACGATCAGGTACCGCCTGCCCGCCGCCCGGCTGCGCCACAACTCGGCGCGCTCCTCGGTGCGCGACGGCAGCGCGGTCTCACTGACACCGACCGCCCGGAGCAGGCTCGCCAGGGCCGCGCCCGGTTCGAGCGGGCGCTGGTCCGGAGTGAAACCGCGCAGGTCCACGAACAGCTGCCCGTCGGGGAACCGGCCGGCGAGGGTGTGCCCGACGTGGACGGCCAGGGCGGTCTTGCCGACACCGGCCATGCCGTCGATGGCCGAGATCACCAGCGGACCGGACCGGGCACCGCCCGGTCCGGCGGCGAGGGCCAGCAGCCGGTCCACCTCGCCGCGCCGTCCGGTGAAGTCCGGGACGGCGTACGGCAGCAGCCGGGGCACCACGTGTTCGACCGGCTCCCGGCCGGGCTGCGGCTCCGACTCCCCGCGTGCCGCGGAGAGCAGCCGGTCGCGGTCGGCCGGGTCCAGCCCCAGCGCGGTGGCCAGCCGCGCCACCGACGACAGGCGGGGTTGTCGCCGCCCCGACTCCAGCACGCTGATCGCGTGCGTCGAGATGCCTGACCGTTCCGCGAGCTCCTCCTGCGTCCATCCGGTCGAGTACCGGTACCGTCGCAGCAGCGTTCCGAAATCCCCCAGCACGATCGCCTCCGATGGATGGTCAGCCACGGGGACGACGACGGCAGGAACGGCCCGGCGCCCGAAACGCTTCCCCCGTCGGTGACTCCTGGCCTGCGGCCCTGACGGGCCCCTGACAACAGATCATCATAGAACGCCAAGCGAACGCCATGGAGTGACCGGCCGGCGTTGGTCAGGATGGTCCCCGGCACGCACGCCGCGATCGGCCGGTCGAGCCGATCACTCAAGGGGGTTCAGATGACCGAGCGAGACCTGGACGGGGATGCGGACCGGTTACCGGAACGGGCTACGGCGACCGTGCCCGATCCGGGCGGAGCGACCACGGCGCAGGAGTTCGTACGCCGGCTCCGGGCGTTCAAGGCGTGGTCCGGCAACCCGTCGCTGCGCGAACTCGAGCGCCGCACCGGCCTTCCGCGCAGCACCCTCTGGGGGGACCTGAGCCCTCAGCGGAACTGCCTCCCGCCCCTGGAACGGGTGTTGGCGCTCGCCACCGCCTTCGGCGCGCCCACCGAGGAGCTCGCGCGCTGGCAGTCCGCCTGGCAGCGCATCCAGATGCGGCAGCAGTCGGCCGAGCGAGCGGCGCCAGCCGCGCAGGCCGCCGTCGAGCCACCGGCGCCGGTCTCGTGCGCCGCCGTCGAGCCGCCTGCACCCGACGGGGCACCGCGGGCACTCCGGGCACCGGCTCGGACCGGACGCCACCGATTCGCCCGTCGGCGCCTCCTGTGGCCCGTACTGGTGCTCGGCGGCCTGCTCGCCGCCCTGCTGGCCCTGCCCCGGACCGCCGCCCGGGTCACCGGCGGGAGGGCCGCCGCAGCCGCACCGGTGCTCGCGCACGGTACGGCCGCCGCGGGTCGGCGCTCCCGCCGGTCCCCGGCACTCGGCACCGTCACTGCCGCGGCCCTCGTGACCCGGTTCCTGAACGGGCTCCGCGCGTGACCGTCAGGACCGGTACCCGACCGGCCGGGAGCCGGCGCTGCGGCGCAGCAGCCCGTCGACGGGGCCGGCGCGGGGTCGTCGATCATGCTCGCGGTCTCGCTCTCGGGGTCGGTCCGGTTACCGGGCGGGTTCGACTCGGCGGCAGCCGGCCCGCTCCCGACCGGACCCACCAGGGTCCGCGGCCCGCGCGGGTGTCCGACGGGCGAAGCCGGGTAGGCGTCGGATAGCCACCTACTCCGGGAGGCCGCCATGGACCTCGCGTTCCTCACTCCGTTGCTCGACCGGCCCGGTCCCTGGGCCTCGCTGTACCTGGACACCTCTCGCGCCACCGAGGACGCCGCCCCGCGCCGCGCCCTGATCGACCGGGCCGCCGTTCACCGGCTCGCCGGGCTCGGCGTCGACGAGGGCACCTGCGACGCCGTCCGCGACCACCTGGCCGGCGAACCGGCCGCCGCCTCGCCCCCGGGGCGGGCGCTGTTCGCCGCCGACGGCGAGGTCGCGCTGGACGTCCCGCTGATGGAATCGCCGCCGGACGTCGGCGCCACCTGGGCGCCGCTGCCGCACACCGCGCCGCTGCTCGGCCTGCTGGACGACGCCGCGCCGCGCTGTCTGGTGGTGGCCGTCGACCGCACCGGCGCCACGCTGGAGCAGCGCGAGCTCGGCCGCGCCGCGCCGCTCGGCACCGTGGAGGGCCGGCAGTGGCAGGGCCGCGGTCACCGCGCCCCGCCCGCCGACCGGTACGAATGGCACTACCGCCACCGCGTCGAGGACGCCTGGGAGCGCACCGCCACGATCATCGCCGACCAGCTGGCCCGGATCTGGCCCGCCAGCGGCGCCGGCCTGCTGGTGCTCACCGGTGACGCCCGCGAGCGCCGGGCGGTCCGCGAGCAGCTGCCCCGGCAGCTGCGGCCGGACACCGTCGAGGTCGACGGCGGCGGCCGGGCCGACGGCACCGACCGGGACGTCTTCGACCGTAGGATCGCCCAGGCCTGGGAGGAGCACCAGCAGCGGCACCTGAGCACCGTGCTGGACGCCTTCCGCACCGGCGTCGGCCGCCCCGGCGAACACGCCACCGACGCCGCCGGTACCGAGACCGCACCCGGCGCCGCCGCCCAGGGCGTGCCCGCCGTGGTGAGCGCCGCCCGGCAGCACCAGCTCGCCGCCCTGCTCATCCAGTCGGGCGGGCACGATCCGGAGCGCCCGGTGTGGACCGGCCCGGAGCCGGAGCACATCGGCGTCCAGCGGGCCGAGCTGCGCGCCATGGGCGTGTCCGAACCGTGGCAGGCCCCGGCCGCCGACGCCCTGCTGCGCAGCGCCGCGGCGGTCGGTGCCGAGGCCCTGCTGGTGCCCGAGGCCGTGGACGGTCCGCCGGGCGGGCTGGGAGCCGTGCTGCGCTGGAGTGCCTGAGCCGGACGATCGGGCGGAAGATATCACCGTTCGTATACATGTTCCAGGGAGCGGAGGAGAATCGACGACACGGGGCGGGGAGTCCGACGAGGAGGCCGTCCATGAAGAGCCTTGAACGCCGCTACGCGGTGACCCTGCCCGGGCCGATCGGCGGGCACGCCCCGCCGGCCGTCATCGTGGTGCACGCCACCGAGCGGCTGGGGCCTGGCGGCGGGCCCGTCTGGGAGAACGCGGACGGGGACTTCCGGGTGGAGATCACCGGCGAGGTGGCCACCGTCCTGGCCGCTCCGCTCGGCTCCCCACGGCACCCGTGCCTGCACGCCGTGCCACTGCCCGACCGGGCCGTGCCACTACCCGACCGCGCCGCGCCCCTGCGCTGACGGCGAACACGATCACTGATCGGCCGTGCCCGGGGCCGACGGCGACGTGTGGTGCTGACTCGTTCCCGCCGGCAGGCTCCGCTCGGCAGGCCGACCAGCAGTGCGACGACCTGATCAGCGGGCTGCGCGGCGGGCGCAGGCCCGTTCCCCCGGCGGCCGCTCAGCGGAGGCGACCGGGGGAACGGCCGGGCCGGCGCATGCGCAGGGCCAGTGCGGGGCACTGGTTCACGGCCCGGCGGGCGTCGTGTTCCTGCCAGGGGGCGACCGGGACGGTGGTCGACGCGGGATAGCCGTGCGGGCCGAGCCGGACCAGGCCGGGAGCCAGCACGCCGCACAGTCCGTGCCCGGTGCAGCGGGACCAGTCCACCTCCAGGCGGGCGCCCTCGGCAGGAGGCAGCGGCAGCACGTCGAGGACCGGCCGGCCGCAGCCCGGGCCGCCGAGGTGGGCCTCGACGTCCCGGGCGAACACGTCGAGCGCGCTCAGCACGAAGCGGGCCGTGCCGTCCGGGTGCGAACAGGCGCCGCCGCCCTGCGCGCCGCCCAGGGCCTGCCGGACGTCCTCCAGGGCGGTCGGCCCGCCGGTGCCCGCGGCCAGCGCACCGAGCGCCTCGGCGGCGTCGGGCAGCCCGCGCCGGCACGGCCCGCACTGCCCGGCCGACTCACCCGCCAGCCAGGCCGCGACCCGGGCGACCTCGCCGAGCGGGCACGTGGCGGGCGGGAGCGCGACGATCGCGCCGGCGCCGAGGGTGCCGCCGAGCTCGGCCAGGCCCGTGCGCGAGAGCGGTGCGCCGACGGCGTCCGCCGGGTCCAGCCAGGCGCCGTGGTAGCCGCCCACCAGCACGCCGTCGCCCGGCCGCAGCCGGCACGCGTCCAGGACGTCTCCCAGCGCCGTGCCGAAGGGGGCCTCGACCACCAGGGGGCCCGTGCCGGGACGGTTGACCGTCAGCAGCAGCGTGCCCGGTTCCGCGTCGGTGCCGACGGCGGCGTACGGTCCGGGGCCGAGCCGGGCGGCCACGGCGAGCTGCGCCCAGGTCTCGGCGTTGGACAGCAGGGTCGGACGCCGCCGGACGCCGCCCGTTCCGCCCTCTGCCGCGCGGGACTTCACCGCGGCGGGGTGCACCGGAAGACCGTTGACCCCGCGGATCAGTGCGCTGGACTCGCCGGAGACGAAGCGCTCGGGCACGCACACGGTCCGGGCCGGGCAGGGCAGTTCGCGCTCGTCGAGGGCGGCCGGGACGGAGGCCTCGCCGGGACTGCCGGCGGCGACGCCTATGACGATCTCCTCGGCCCCGAAGGCGGCCGCCGCGAGGACGGCACCGTCGAGCACGAGGTGCGGGGCGCGGGCGAGCAGCATCCTGTCCTTGGCACTCGGGGGCTCGCCCTCCGAGCCGTTCACCACGATGACCGGGGCCGCCCCGCTGCGGGCGGCGGCGGTCACCGCGGCCCGGGCCTTGCGGGCGAACGGGAACCCGGCGCCCCCGCGGCCGCGCAGGTCCACGCGCTCGGCCAGGTCCAGCAGGTCGTCGCGGCCGAGCCGGGGGAGCGGGGGGTGGACCCGGACGTGGGCGGCGAGGTCCAGGCGCTGGAAGCGGTCCAGGCCGGCGGTCAGCCGGGCCGGTCCCAGAGGGCGCACCTGCGGCAGCTCGGGCCGGGGACTCACAGGCCACCGCCGGGCTGGAACAGCCCCGGGCGCCGGGGTGCGGCCGGGGCGGCGTGCCGCAGTCGCCGCGGCACCGGCACCGTGCCGGTGCGGGTCGGCGCGTCCGTCCTCGGCGGGAGCGGTGCGCCGGCCGGCTGGGCCTTCGAGCGGCGCCGGTGCACGGTGACGGTCCGGCGGTGCCCCACCCAGGAGAGGCTCCGTACCAACAGGGCGAGCGCGACCACGGCCGCGCACAGACCGTAGCCCCACAGCACCCAGGCGTGCGCCGGGCGCCCGGCGGTCAGGCCGTGGACCAGCGCGACCGGCCAGCAGGCGTACGCGCCCGAGTGCAGCACCCGCCAGAGCCAGGCGTGCCGGCTGCCCGCGAACCGTCCGCGGAACGCGCCCGTCGCCGCGACCAGGACGAGCAGGTCGGCCGCCACGGTTCCCAGGCCCACCGCGACGGCGGTGCCGCCGGTGAAGGGCAGGACCGCGCTCCGCGGGTCGGCGTGGTGCTCGGCGACCTTGACCGCGATGTGGACGGCCAGGAACCCGAGCGCCGCGACGGCGGTCGCCCGGTGCACCGACTGGACGGCCACCCGCAGCCGCGGCGTCAGGACCAGTCGGTCGGTGGCGGCCAGCCCGGACACGACCGCCGCGGTCAGCGAGAGCAGGGTGAAGACCCCGGCGAAGTAGTCCAGGAAGGCGACGACGTGGCGGGCCAGGGCCGATGCGCCATCGACCGCGGTGGCGGCGAGAAGGACCGACGCGGGCATCTGGGCACCTGCTTCCGTGGGTTCGGGCCGGCGGCGGGGCGTGGACCGGCGGCGCTGCCGGCCCGGCCGGAGCGCCTCGAAACCCCGTCGGGGGGTGCACCCGGCCGTGCGGCCGGCGACACCGCTGGTCCGCCCATTCTTAGCGGCGCCGAACCGGCGGTGAAGGCCCCCGAATACGACGCGGGGCAGTAGGAGGGCCTCCGGACGGGGCGTTTCCGCGAAGCCCGGAAGCGGGCCCGTACCTACGGTCGGACGTAGTTGCTACTGTGAGTGACGTAACGGGGCTCACGCACCGGGCGCCGCGGACGGCGGCGAGCCGGTCGACCGGTCGGCCGGTGCCCTCGTCGGCGGGCCGGAGGCTGCGGAGAGCACCCGACCGATGACGGCGCGCCGCTGCGAGCCGATCCGTCCCCCGCTGGACGTGGCCCCTTCGTGCCGGAGCGAGACCATAGGTGTTATGGCGAGGGACACGGGCCCAGATCCCCGGGATCCGGGCCGGACGAGCGGTCATGGCGGGCGACGGCACCCACACCCGGTGCCGGGCGGCCCTCCGGTGCGGCGGCTGCGGTCGGTGCTGAACATCCGCAGTGTCGCGGGGCAGATGTTCCTGCTCCAGGTGCTGATCGTGCTGCTGCTCGTGGTGGCGGCGGTCCTCGCGCTACTGATCGAGTCCCGCAGCGACCGGTTCGCGGCGGCGCGCGACCGTTCGCTCGCCGCGGCCGAGTCGTTCGCCCACGGCCCCGGTCTGGTGGCGACGATGCAGGGACCCAACCCCAGCGCGGTGCTGCAGCCGCTGACCGAGGCGGCCCGCAAGGGCGCCCAGGTCGACTTCATCGTGGTGACCGACCGCAACGGCATCCGCTACACCCACCCCGAGCCGCAGCAGATCGGCAAGAAGTTCGTCGGCACCATCGGACCGTCGCTGCAGGGGCGGATCACCGTCGAGCGGGTGCACGGTCCGCTCGGCCTGGAGTACCAGGTGGTGGTCCCGGTGGAGGACACCCACGGCGGGGTCGTCGGCATCGTGTCCGCCGGGATGAAGGTCGCCAACGTCAGCAGCGCGATCGACCGCCAGCTGCCGGTCGTCCTGGGCGCCGGCGCCGTCGGGCTGGGCCTGGCCACGGCCGGGACGGCGCTGGTGGGCAGGCGTCTCCTGCGGCAGACCCACGGGCTGGGACCGGAGGAGATGACCAGGATGTACGAGCACCACGACGCGGTGCTGCACGCGGTGCGCGAGGGCGTGGTCATCGTCGGCGGCGACGGGCGGGTGCTGCTCGCCAACGACGAGGCGCGCCGGCTCCTGGAGCTTCCCCCCGAACCCGAGGGCCGCGCCGTCGCCGACCTCGGCCTCCAGCCCCGCGCGACCGAGCTGTTGCTGTCCGACAGCGCGGTCACCGACGAGGTGCTGCCCGTGGGTGACCGGCTGCTGGCCGTCAACAACCGTCCCACCGGCAGCGGGGGAGGGCCTCCGGGCAGCGTCACCACCCTGCGCGACTCCACCGAGCTGCGCGCCCTGGCGGGGAAGGCCGAGACCGCCCGCGGCCGGCTCAGGCTGCTCTACGACGCGAGCACGGCCATCGGCAGCACCCTGGACGTCCGGCGCACCGCCGAGGAGCTCGCCAGCACGGCCTGCCGGGAGTTCTGCGACTACGCCACCGTCGACCTCGCCGGAGAGGTCCTGCACGGCGAGGAGCCGCAGACCCCGACGGCCGGTGCCGAGGTGAGGCTGGTGCGGGTGGCGCTCGCGGGCATCCGGCACGATTCGCCGCTGTACCCCCAGGGCACGCTGGTCCGGTGGGCGGGGAGCACGCCGCAGGCGGCCGGGTTCGTCAGCGGGCGGTCCACGCTGGTCCCCGAGCTGGCGACCGACGTCGGGTGGCGCAGGCAGGACGCCGAGCGGACGCAGGCGGTGCTGGACTTCGGCCTGGCGTCGCTGATCGCCGTCCCGCTGACGGCGCGGGGCGTGCTGATGGGTGTCGCCTGCTTCTACCGCGGCCGGGACCGGGGCCCGTTCGAGGACGACGAGCTGTCCCTGGCCGAGGAGCTGGCCGCCCGGGCCGCCGTGTCCATCGACAACGCCCGCCGCTACACCCGCGAGCACACGATGGCCATCACCCTCCAGCACAGCCTGTTGCCGCGCGCGCTGCCCGAGCAGAGCGCCCTCGACGTCGCGTACCGCTACCTGCCGGCCCAGGCAGGGGTCGGCGGCGACTGGTTCGACGTCATCCCCCTGCCGGGCGCCCGGGTCGCGCTCGTCGTCGGCGACGTGGTCGGCCACGGCGTGCACGCGGCCGCGACCATGGGCCGGCTGCGCACCGCCGTCCAGAACTTCTCCTCCCTCGACCTGCCGCCGGACGAATTGCTCGGGCACCTGGACGAACTGGTCGCCCACCTGGACCAGGAGACGGCGGCGGCCGGGGGCGAGCTCACCATCACCGGCGCCACCTGCCTCTACGCGATCTACGACCCCAGCACCGCCACCTGTGCGCTGGCCCGGGCCGGCCATCCGCCGCCCGCCCTCGTCCACCCGGACGGCACGGCCGAACTCCTCGACCTTCCCAACGGTCCGCCGCTCGGCCTGGGCGGGATGCCCTTCGAAGCCGTGCAGGTGCGGCTGTCACCGGGGAGCGGCCTGGTCCTCTACACCGACGGCCTGGTCGAGGACCGGACCCGCGACATCGGCGCCGGCCTGGAGGCCCTCATGACCGTCCTGAGCCGCTCCGGCCGGTCGCCGCGATCGCCCCAGGAGATCTGCGAGGACGTGCTCGACGCCCTGCTGCCCGCCCGCCAGACCGACGACATCGCCCTCCTCGTCGCCCGCACCCGGGTGCTGGGGCCGGACCGGACCGCCGAGTGGGAGGTGGAGCCGACTCCCGAGGCCGTGGCCGGCGTCCGCGCCGTGGCCATCCGCCGGATCGCCGATTGGGGACTCGACGAGGCCGCCTTCGTCACCGAACTGGTGCTCAGCGAACTGGTGACCAATGCCATCCGCTACGGCGCCGCACCGATCCGGGTTCGGCTCCTCTACGACCGCACGCTGATCTGCGAGGTCTCCGACGGCAGCAGCACCGCCCCGCACCTGCGCTACGCGGTCGAGGAGGACGAGGGCGGCCGCGGCCTCTTCCTCGTCGCCCAGCTCACCGAACGCTGGGGCGTCCGCTACACCCCCGGTGGCAAGATCATCTGGGCCGAACAGCCGGTGTGAGGCGGCCGTGCCCGGGGCGGCTCCGGTGATGGTGGTGCCGGAGCCCGGCCCCGGCGGCACCGGGCGCCTCGGGGTCGGTGCCCGGGTCAGGGACGATCCGGGGTCGTCGGGCGCAGGTTGACGATCACCTTGCCGGGGAAGTCCTGCCGCTCGGTGGCGAGGTCCATGACCAGGCGCGGGAAGTCGTCCAGGTCGATCCGCCGGGAGGTGAGCTTCTCCAGGGGGAAGGCGTCCGGGTGTCGGGCGCGCAGGCGGAAGCCCTCCTCGTAGTCCTCCCGGTGGCAGCCGTAGGCGCCCGCGACGGCGATCCGCCTTCCCCGGTGGTCGACCCGCTGGATCAGTTCCCGGCGGCGGATGGTGTCGATGTCGGCCTGGCCGGCCGGGAAGGTGTCGCCCTTGCGGGTGCCGCCGTAGACCAGCAGCACGGCGCCGTCGGCGGCCAGATCGGCGGCGGTCTCCAGGAGTTCGGTGGTGGCGACGGTGGGGGCCACGATCACGACGTCGAACCGGCCCTGGTGCCGCTCCGCCCCGGCCTCGGTCAACGGGTGGTTCTCGTCGTCGGCGAGCAGGCCCTGCTCCCGGGCGAAGGCACGGCGCGGCTCGCCGCGGTTGAAGACGGCGACCGACGCGCCCAGGTGCCGGGCGTACAGGGCGAAGGTGAGTCCGGCGCAGCCGGCGCCGATGACGGCCACCCGGCGGCCCCGGAGGTCGGCCAGGTCGGTGAGTTCGAGGAGCTTGCGGAGCGCGTGCACGATGCAGGCGAAGGGCTCGGGCATCCAGATGTCGTCCCGGATGTCCGCCTCGGGGACCCGCACCACGGCCTGGTCGAGCTGCGCCCCGGTGCCGTGGACGAAGACGTACTCGGCGAAGCCGGTGGTGCGGGTGGGAGTGATGTTGGGGTTGAGGGTGACGAGTTCGCCCTCGTGGAAGCCGGTGCGGGTGCCGGCGAAGGCCACGGTGCCGACGAGTTCGTGGCCGAAGAGCGGGCCGCGGTCCTCGGGGATGTCGCGCGAGCCGAGGATCTCCTTGGCGTCGGCGCGGCAGATGCCCAGGTGGTCGGGCTTGATCAGGACGGTGTCGGCGCCGAGCGCGTCGTGCGGGAAGGGGTGGGTGCCGAGGCTCACCACGCCGTCCCGCAGCGTGGTCGTGAGGTAGGTGGCGGGGAGGTTCGGCACTTTCGGCTCCTCAGCGGGTGCGGGGCAGGTGGGTTCGGGCGCGTGCGATGTCGAGGGCGAGGCGGGCGAGGTCGCCGTCGCGGTAGTCGTTCTCCAGGACCAGCGCCTCGGGCGTGAACCCGTGGGCGGTGAGGGCGGCGAGGGCCTCCCGGACCGGGCCGTCCCCGTCGCCGAGGAGGTCCCGGGCGACGACGCCGTCGGTGCCGTCCTTGAGGTGGATCTGGGGGGCGATCCAGGGGTGGGTCGCCTCGATCAGGGCGACCGCGTCGACGCCGGCCACCCGTGGGTTGTAGGTGTCCAGCAGCAGCCGGAACGGGGCTGCCGCCACCTGCTCGACCAGGAGGCGGGCGCACCGCGGGTCCAGGTCGTTCTCGTTGGCCAGCAGCAGTCCGCGGGCCTGCGCCTCGGCCGCCGCCCAGGCCAGCACGGCGGCGGTCCGCTCGAGGGCCGGCCGGTCGGTGATGGCGCTGCGGCGGAAGCTGGGGACGAAGGCCAGTGGGGCGCCGAGGGCGTGGGCGGTGTCGAGCACCCGGATCAGGACGCGGCGGGCGCGCAGCGCGTCCTGGCTGCCCGGCGGCGCGTGCAGGCCGATGTCGTTGAGGGTGTTGCCCGCGACGGCGAGCGGTCGCAGCCGGTGCCGGGCGCAGTCGTCCCGGATCCGGTCGACGGTGCCCGCCGCGTCGAGCCAGGGCCCCCGGCCGGGGCCGCCGAGGTCGAGCTGGAGGCCGCCGACGCCCGCCCGGTGGGTCAGTTCGACGGCGTCGAAGTGGTCCCCGGGCAGCCGCCAGCCGGCCAGTCCGATGAGGGGGCCGGACGTCACGAGGCCGTTCCGGAGGGGATCCGGCGGCTCTGGGACACCGGCAGCCGCTCGCTCACCGGGTACCAGGCGCCCGCGCCGTCGACCACCAGGTGGGCGCCGTGCAGTCCGGCTCCGGCGGTCGCCGCGAGTTCCCGGGCCAGCGGGGCGAAGCTCGCCGGGCGCATGTAGGTGCCGTAGTCGAAGTCCGCCGGGCGCCTGCGCCGGATCCCGGGGGTGTCGACCATGCCGGCCGGCAGGGCCTGGACGATGCACAGGGCCTCGGTGCCGGGCAGCTCGGGGGTCTCCTCCTGGGCGACGGAGTCCAGCAGGGCGGCGGCGCCGGCCTTGGTGGCGGCGTAGCCGGAGCGTCCGGGCCCGGCGTTGTAGACCACCTCGGAGGAGACGCCGAGGAAGACACCGGGGGCGTCGGGGCGGCGCAGGGCCGGGATGGTCCAGGAGAGGGTCAGCCAGAGGCCGTGGAGGTTGACGTCGAGCTGGCGGCGCCACTCCGCCTCGGTGCACTCCCGGAAGAGGGTGCGCCGGTCGCCGTAGTGGACCGCCGAGTAGCAGACCGCGTGCAGCGGTTCGGCGGCGGCGAGCGAGAGGTTCTCGGCGACCCGGTCGGTGTCCGTGAGGTCGGTGGCCGCCCAGCGCAGCCGTTCGGCGCCGGGCCCGGTCGGCTGGGAGCGGCTGAGCACCGTGACGTCGAGCCCCTCTTCGGCCCAGGCGTCCGCGATGCCGCGGCCGATGCCGGTGGACCCGCCGACCACCAGGGCGCGGCGGCGGCTTGACTCGGTCATGGAGACTCCAGGGGTTCGGGCGGCGCGGGGGCGAAGCGCACCGCGAGTTTGACGAGTCGGCTCCCGGCGACGGTCCGGCCGGGGCCGGTCGACAGGTCGGTCATGATCCGGGCGGCTTCCGACGGCCCGACCACGTGGGTGACCAGGTCGCGGTAGGTGTCCGGGTACCGGCACAACTCGGCCGCCGCCTCGGCGAGGTGGTGGTTGCCCACGCCGCGGTGGCCGGTCAGCCGGACGCGTCGGCCGTCGGTGGTGTCCGCCGTGGTGAAGGCGTACGGGACGGGCTGCCCGGCGCAGTTGGCGGCCCGGACGGCGGATAGGTCGACGCCGGGCAGCAGCGGGTCGGCGGCGCCCGGCGGGAGGCCGCCGAACAGGTCGACGGTCAGCTCGCCGCCGCCGAGCCGCAGGGCGGCGGCGAGCGCGTCCGGGGTGCCGTCACGCGGGGTCGCGAGCAGGGCCGCGACCGGTTCCGGGCCGAGTGGCGGAACGCTTCCGAGCGTCGACTCGACGCCGGAGACGGCTCGTCGGGCGCTCCAGGCCAGTCCGGCGGGGGTGTGGTGGACGAGCAGGACGCGCACGCCGTCGCCGAGCCGGTGCCGGGCGGCCCGGACGGCGAGCTGCCCGATCGTCCCCTCGCCGTACACCACCAGGGTGCGGGGGCGGGAGGTGGCCAGCAGGGCGAGCGCGTACCGGACGGCGGCCAGCGGCTCGATCAGGGCGCCGAGCACGGCGTCGGGTTCCCGCTCCAGCGGGACGACCAGGCCGTCCCGGACGGCCGTGGCGGGGACGAGGGTGCGTTCCTGCAGCAGGCCGTCGACGTTGTGGCCGAGCAGGAAGGACGGGTCCGACGCGTGGGTCGGGTTGACCACCACCGGGGTGCCCGGGCGGCGCAGGGCGTCGGGGACGCCCGGCCCGGCGGCGACCACCCGGGCGATGCCCTCGTGGCCGATCACCGGCGCCGGGTCGTCGCGCAGCCCGCGCAGCATCTGGATGTCCGTGCCGCACAGGCCGGCGACCTGGGTGGCCACCAGCAGTTCGCCGGGAGCGGGCTGCGGGGTGGGGCGCAGGCGCAGCCGTACGCCGCCGGGTTCCCGGACCAGGGCTCGGTGGGTGGGGATGCCTGCTGCGGTGGTCGGGTCGGCCGTGCTCGTGCGGGCCGTGCTCATGCCGGCCCCCCGGCGCTGGCCGCGATTCCGGCGCCGGCCAGGCTGTCGGCCTCCCCGGGGCCGGTGACGGTGATCCGCTGCTCCAGCCAGTCGGGGCTGCGCTCGCTGGTCAGGTAGAGGCCCTGCCGGGTGAGGTGTCCCATCAGGGCGCGCCGGTAGTGGTGGCCGAGGCCGTGGACGACGCCGCCGGTCAGCACCACCTCGTCCAGTTCGGGGTCGAGGCAGAGCGCGGTGCGCAGGACGGCCGCGACGGGGGCGGTGACCGCGTCGAGCAGCTCACCGGCGAGGTCGTCCGAGGCGTCCAGGGCGCGGCGCAGCGCGGTCTCGAAGCCGGTGCCGTCGGCCGTCGGCCGGCCGAGCCCGGAGACCGCCCAGCGGGCCGGTTCCCGCCCGGCGAGGGCGTCCGCCATCCGGGCGATGCCCGGGCCGGAGGCGTAGGCGGCCAGGTGGCCGGGCTTGCCGCAGTCGCAGTCCAGCTCGATCGGCCGTCCGGCGAGCTCGGCGTGGACCGGCAGGTGGCCGATCTCGCCCTGGAGTCCGCAGCCGTCGACCGGGATCCGGCGTTGCCGCTGGTCGATGACCCGGCAGGCGATGCCCGAGCTGATGGTGGCCAGCAGGACCTTGCGGTGGCGGCTGCGGTCGGTGGCCGCGGCGGCGTGCAGCAGTGCGGCGGTGACGTCGTTGACGATGTGCCACCGGACGTCGCTCCGCCGGGCGGTGAGCGCCGCCCGCAGGTCGTAGGGCTCGCTGTGCTCGCCCCACAGCGGGGCGGAGGCGTAGACGAGGCCGGTGCGGTGGTCGAGGGCGGCGCCGAAGGAGATGCCGACGACGGGCTCCGGGGTCCGCGGTACGGCCTCGCACAGCTCCCGGACCATCATGTCCTGGAGCTCGGCGACGGTGGCGGCGGGGAAGCGCTTGAAACTGGGGGAGGGGCGCGAGCTGCGGTCCCGTAACTGCCCCCGGCGCAGCCAGGTCGCCCGGCGGACGTGGGTTCCGCCGACGTCGAAGACGGTGATGGCCGTGACCGATCCGCCACTCATGCCGTCGCGCCCACGAGTTCGGCGCGCGCTCCCGCCGTCCAGGCGCCGATGAACTCCAGGGCCCGGCCGAGCTCATCCGGGGTGAGGTCGTCGGCGAAGACGACGGAGCCGATGCCCCGGGTGAGCGGGACGCGCTGCAGGCCGTCGCGGTGCTTGACCGCGTCGGAGAGCGCCTCCTCCAGCAGCTCCTGGGTGAAGATCGGGTGGGCGATGGGGAGTTGGAAGCCCTGGAGCAGCCTGAGGGCCCGGTCGGTGTCCGGCTCGGCGAGGTGTCCGCGCAGGTGGGCGAGGGCGAGGCAGATGGCCATGTCGACGGCGACGGCCTCGCCGTGCAGCAGCGGCGGGTCGGCGCGCAGTTCCAGGGAGGGGCTGAAGGTGTGGCCGTAGTCGACGGAACGTTCCAGCACCTGCTCCCAGAGGTTGGGCTCCAGCTCGTCGAGCATGCCGGAGATCGCCCGGGAGAGCACCTCGCTGACCGCGGAGCCGCAGCCGCCCAGGGTGTCGGGGGTGATGGCGCCGACGGTCGCCTCCAGCAGGTCGAACAGGACGGCGTCCTTGACCAGTGCCATCTTGATGATCTCGGCGATGCCGTTGGCGACGTGCCGGGGGTCGATGGTGCGCAGGAAGTGCGGGTCGATCAGGGCGGTTTCGGGTGCGAAGTAGGCGCCCAGGCGGTTCTTGTGGTGGCCGTGGTTGACCCCGGTCTTCACGCCGATCCCGGCGTCGATCTGGCCGACCAGCGTGGTGGGGACGCGGACGTAGGGCACGCCGCGGCGGTACATGCTCGCCGCGAAGCCGACGATGTCCAGGACCACGCCGCCGCCGACGGCGACGACCTTCTCGGTGCGGCGCAGGATGCCCATCCGGGACATCGCCTCGGTGACGTGGACGGCCTGCTCCAGGGACTTGGCGCCCTCGTCGCCCTGGACGACGAGCCAGGTCGCGTCGATCCGCCACTGGTCGAAGTACTGGGTGAAGCGGTCGCGGTAGAGCGTGTCGACGACGGAGTCGATCGCCAGCAGGCAGCGGACGGGGCGGCCGTGGCCGCCGCCGCAGGCGCGGGCGAGGGTGGGGTTGTCGAGGTCCAGCAGCCCGCGCACCATGCTGACGCTGTAGGCGACGGGTTGTTCGGCCCGGACGTTCCAGTGCAGCCCGGGCGGCTTGGGGAGATCGGCGACCGGGTTGAGGCCGGTCGGGCGGGGGAGTGTGGTTCCAGACATGACGAAACCTCCGTGAGCGGAACTCGAGCGGGGGAGTGGGGCGGTGGGAGCGAGTCGACCGGTCCGCCTGTCGGCATCGAACGCTAGTGCGTCATCTGCATGCATCGCAATGTGACAGCAGTCACAATAGATGTATTCAAATGCATATTTCTTCCCCGTTGCCTGACTCGGTCCGACATTGCGGCGGTGTGCCGGTGGTGTGAACCGATACAAAGCGGCCCCGGTTGCGGGCAGGAGCCTGCGGCCGGGGCCGTCGGGGGAAGCGGGGTGCTCAGTCCATCGGCACCGCGGGCGCGTACCGCAGCCGGGCGACCAGCGAGGCGGTGGAGTCGGTCAGGGCGGCGGTGTCCAGGGCCTCCGCCAGGGCCTTGCGCAGGGTCTGCTCCGCCATCCCCGCCAGCTGCCGGCCGGCCTCGGTGACCCGCACGTCCACCCCGCGCTTGTCGTCGACGGCGCTGCGCCGCACCACCCACTCGGCGTCCTCGAGACGGGCGACCATCCGGCTGACCGCGGGCTGGTTGGCGCCGAGTGTCTTGACCAGGTCCGACATCCGCAGCGTGCCGTCCCGTCGTTCGGTCAGCGAGAGCAGGAGCAGCAGCTCGTTCATGGAGACCCCGTGGCTGCGGGTCAGCCGCCGGCCCGCGGTCGCGTTGACCTGCTCCATCAGTCGGGTGAGTTGTCGCCAGATGGCGATCTCGTCCCGCCCGCTCCCCGGTCCCCATGTCTCCATTGACGCGGCCCCTTACTGAGTTCTTCGAAACGTTCCCTTGCCCGTCCGCCACCGTTGCCCAGCGTAACTCCTTGCGGCAGTTGACCACTCCGGCGCGTTCGTCCATTATCTACATGCAATCGCATACATCTTCCTCGAAACTGGCTCCCTACGAAAGGCTTGGGTCGCCATGCCACTGCCCCTTCTGGCCCTGATGCTCGGGGTGTTCTGCGTGGGCACCGCCGAGGTCGTCATCGCGGGGATCCTGCCCGAGATGTCGGCCGACCTGGCCGTGTCCATCCCGACCGCCGGTCTGCTGGTCACCGGCTACGCGCTGGGGGTGACCATCGGAGGCCCGATCATCACCCTGCTGACCACCAAATGGTCCCGCAAGGGGCTGCTGCTCACCCTGATGGGCGTCTTCATCGTGGGCAACGTCATCGCCGTGCTCGCCCCCAACTACCCGACCCTGATGGCCGCGCGCGTCTTCACCTCGCTCAGCCACGGCACCTTCGCGGCCGTCGCCTGGCACGTCGCCGCGCTGATGTCCCCGCCGGACAAGCAGGCCACCGCCATGGCCAAGATCGCGCTCGGCTTCAACTTCGCCAACGTGCTCGGCTCCCCGATCGGCACCTTCATCGGACAGCACTTCGGCTGGCGCGCCACCTTCGGCTACGTCACGGCCTTCGCCGTGCTGTGCCTGCTCCTCATCGTCAAGTTCGTGCCCGGCGCGCTGTCCACCGAGAGCGACGAGGGCGGGGAGGGCGGCCTCTCGCTGCGCGAACAGATGAAGGTGTTCCGCAAGGGAAGCCTGCAACTCTCCATGCTGATCACCGTGCTGGCCCAGGGCGCCGTCTTCACCACCTCCACCTACCTGGCACCGCTGCTGCGTGACATCGGCCACTTCGCGCCCGCGATGGTCGGCATCCTGCTCATCGTCTTCGGCATCGGCTCGGTCCTCGGCAACATCCTGGGCGGCAAGGCCGCCGACGCCAACGTGATGCGTGGGGTGCTGCGCGCCCAGAGCGCCCTGCTGATCGCGCTGCTGGTGTTCTGGTTCGCCGCGCCCCACCAGGTCCCCGCCGCGATCGCGCTGTTCCTGTTCGGTGCCGCGGGCTTCTCCATCATCCCGGCGCTGCAGGCGCGGATCCTCTCGGTGGCCGCCGCCGCGCCGGCCCTCGCGCTCTCGGCCAACGTGTCCGCCTTCAACCTGGGCAACGGGCTCGGCGCCTGGCTCGGCGGGGCGACCATCGACCTCGGCTACGACGTCCGGGCCGTCACCCTGACCGCCGCCATCGCCACCGCGATCGCCCTGGTCCTCACGGTGGCGATGTGGGCCCGTGGCCGCCGCGAGCTGCCGGAGCCGGCCGCCGCCGCGGCGCTCGACGACGCGAACACCGCCGACGCCGCGCTCGCCCGGAAGTCGTAGCCCGGACCCCGCCTTCGGTCCCGGTGGATCCGCGCCGCCCCCGGCCTGCCGGTGGGCGGCGCGGGCGTAGCGGGCCCGACGACCCGTCAAGCTCACGGTGTGCCACGGCGCTCGGGCACCGAGCCGATGGTTTTCGGCCATGCCGGACAAAGTGGAAATAGGCTCGGCGATGTGACCGTTCGCATTGGTATGGACACGACCTTCATTCGGCTCGCAGAGCCCGGCACCCGGCGCCGGACCGCCCCCCGGCCGCCCTCCGACGGACTCCGCGACCGCGTGCCGATCGGTCCCCGCGGCGGCACCGTGCTGGACGAGCTGTCCGAGGTGCTCTTCGCCCCGCTGCCGCGCAGCGACCAACGGGCCAAGGGTGCCCTGTACCTCCGCGGGCTGATCGCGGCGCAGGGCCGAAAGTCGATCCGGAACATCGCCGCGCAGGTCGGCGGCCCCGAACTGGCGCAGAGCCTGCACCACTTCATCGCCTCCTCCACCTGGGACTGGGAGCCGGTCAGCCGGGCGCTGCAGCGCCATGCCGACAACGAACTGCGGTTCACCGCCTGGGTGGTGCGGGCGGCGCCGGTCCCCAGGAAGGGCCGGTGCGCGATCGGACTGTGGGGGGTGGCCAGCGAGATCACCGTGCCCGTCAGGTGGCACCTGCTGCCGATCGGGGAGGAGCCGGCCGGGTGCGTCGCGACGGCCGCCCGGGTGTGCGACCCGAGCACGATCGGGCCCCGGCCGGTGGTGCTGGACCTCCCGGGGCTCGACCTGCGGCCCGTCTTCGACTGCTACGCCCGGGTGGGCGCGCCGGTGCTGTCCGCCGTGCCCGCCTGTCTGCCGGTGCTGCACCAGGGGACGGGCCGGGGCGGCCGCTCGCTGCCGGCCTCCCGGGTGCTCCAGCTCCACCGGATGCTCCGCCGACCGGTGGAGTGGACTGACCCGGCGACGGGCGCCGTGCGCAGGAGCCTGGTCGGGGGCGTCCAGGTGGAGTGGGCCGGGTATCCGCTGCTGCTGTTGGGGGAGTGGGACGGCCGGCGGGAGCAGCCGGTGCAGTGCTGGCTGACCAATCTGACGGCCACTCCCCTCGCGGTCCTGCTGCGGCTGGCCAAGTTCCCGCAGCGGGTCGAGCGGGACTTCGCCGGTTCCGCCTCGCACGTCGGGGCGCTCGACGACTACGAGGGGCGCGGCTCCGACGGCTGGCACCGGCACATGACCCTGGCGGCGGCCGCGCACGTGGCCCAGGTGGTCGCCGCGGCCCGGGCCAGGGTCCGTCCGTGGACCCACTGCATGGTGTCGATGGAGCGGATGGGCCGTTCCTTCTGAAAGCCGCGAAACGGACATGGCCCCGGCTAAACATCCGATCTCGTTCTGTGTCACCTTCGCGGGAGGTTCTGACACAGGCAACATGACCGCATCGCCCGTTCCGTCCCCCGGCGGCCATCATCGGAAGCATGCGAATTCTGGTTGCCGGCGGTGGTGTCAGTGGTCTGGCCACAGCGGTCGCGCTGGGGGCGAGAGGCCATCACGTCCTCGTCCTGGAGCAACGACCGGTGCTCACCGAGGGCGGCGCGGGGATCAGACTGGCGCCGCAGGACTTCCGGCTGCTGGACCGGCTCGGCGTCGGCGACGCCGTCCGCGAACGGTCGCTGACCATCGACGAGTTCCGCACCATGGACGGCACGACGGGGGAACCGGTCGGCACCACCGCGCTGCCCGCCGGGCAGGGCGGCGGCCGCTCCGCGCACGCGACGGCCCACCGGCTGGACGTGTACGAGCCGCTGCTCGAGGCCTGCTGGGAGCTGGACGCCGTCCAGCTCTGCCCGAACAGCCGGGTGGTCGGCCACACCGAGCACGGCGAATCCGTGGCGGCCGCACTCGCCGACGGCCGCAGCGTCACCGGCGACGCGCTGATCCTCACCGGCGGCGCCCGCTCGGTCGTCCGCCACGACCCCCGGTGGGCCGGCGACGCCCCGCGGGAGCGGCACGCGGTCTACCACACCGTCATCCCGATGGAGCTGGTGGCGGACCGCTGGCAGGACGGCGCGGCGACCTGCTGGGTCGGGGCCGCATGGCACGTGGCGCACTACCCGCTGCCGGACTCCCGGTACCTGAGCCTCTCGGCCACCCGCCGCGACCACACCGGCGTGGACCTCGACGGCGCCCGGGTCGACCTGGAGCACGTCCTCGCGGCCTTCCCGGAGATCGGGTACGCCGCCCGCAACGTGCTGACCATGGGCCGCGACTGGCGGGTCCGGACGGTCCCCGCCCGGACGGCCGACGCGCGCCGGGCACGCGGCAGGGTCGCGCTGCTCGGCGAGGGCGCCGAACCGGCCCATCCCCTGGAGGCCTCGGGCCTGCGGAACGCACTGGAGGGCGCCGTCGCGCTGGGCGCGAGCGGGGACGCCGCCGAGGGCGACGCACCGAGGTGGCTCGCCGACTACGACACCCACCGCGCCGAGCCCGCGCCGAACGTCCCCGAGCGCTGCGGGGCCGGGCGCCGGTAGGGATTCGCGTCGAGTGGAGCCCGCTCCGCCACCGCCCATGATGGTGGGCGGTGGCGGACGCATGACCGGGGCAGCGGGCCGCAGGCCGTCATCCCCCCGGCCAGGCCGTCGGCCCCCGCCAGGCCGTCAGCCTCCGCCAGGCCGTCAGACCAGCGCGGCCTCGACCAGCTCGGCGGCCCTGGTCACGCTGCCGCCCGCCCGGACCTCCGCGCTGAGTTCCGCCAACCGGGCCGCCACCTTCGGGTCGTCGACCAGTTCCAGTACGGCGGAGCGCAGCGCGGCCGGGGTGACCTCGTCGGTGTCCAGGCGGCGGGCGACACCGAGTTCGACCAGCCGGTCCGCGTTCTCGAACTGGTCGGCGGCCTGCGGCACCGCGACCATCGGCAGTCCGCAGTACAGGCCCTCGCTGCAGCCGCCCATTCCGGCGTGGGTGACGAAGGCGTCGGCCTGCTGGAGCACCGCGAACTGCGGCACCCACGGGTGCACTTCGACGTTGGCCGGAATCGGGCCCAGTTCGGCGGGGTCGGTCGCCTTGCCGACCTGGAGCACGACGTGCCAGCCGGGCAGATCGCCGAAGGCCTCCAAGCACGCGCGGTAGAAGGCGGGTCGGTGGGTGAAGGCGGAGCCGAGCGAGACCAGCAGCACCTTTTGCGCGTCCTGCGGCCGGGTCCAGCTGCCCTGGTGCTCCCGGTTGTCGAGGCAGGGCCCGGCGAAGGAGAAGACCTCGGGGTCGACCTCGTCGATCCGGGGCTGGAGCGCCCTCGGGATGAGCGAGATCCCGCGGTCCGGCCTGAGCATGTACGTGAACATGTCGCGGGGCGGCACCCCGTTGTCGGCCAGCCACTGCGCGAACCGCTCCGGAACGCCCGCCGCCTCCAGCGCCTGCAGGACCGTCCGGAACGGCTCCGCCCGGGAGTCCACCGGCTGGGCGACCCTGGACGGCGAGATCAGCACGGACGGCACGCCCCAACTCTCGGCCAGGACCCGTCCCGCGTACGCCATGAAGTCGTACAGGACGAGGTCGGGCCGGT
Source organism: Kitasatospora sp. NPDC001683 (assembly GCF_053596495.1). NCBI lineage: Bacteria > Bacillati > Actinomycetota > Actinomycetes > Kitasatosporales > Streptomycetaceae > Kitasatospora > Kitasatospora sp. NPDC001683. Next base: position 28,736 of record NZ_JBSFGK010000034.1, on the reverse strand, counting down.
CGTCCTCGAACGCCTCCCGCATCCGCGGCAGCATCGCCTGCGCCTCGTCGAAGATCATGCCGTGCACATTGATCCCGGGGTCGACGGCTCCCTTGAGGATCGCCAGACCCGTCTCGTGGGGCACGAGCCGGGCGCCGGTGGCCTCGATCTGCTCGGCGAACGACGGGTCGTTCACGTAACTGACCCGGTGGCCACGGGCGACCAGCTCCCGGATCACGTCCAGGCTGGGGTTCACATGGCCGTGCGCCGGGATGTTCACCATGACGATGTGTTTTGGGCCTGGCATGTCGGTACCTCTCCTCGTACGTCCTGACGGAGTTCAGAACTGACGTTACGTCAACTTAACTCGGGGGGAGGTGCCAGGGTGCCCGGGGCGGACGAAGGCGGCGGCCCGGTGGTCGGGGTGCCAACTCCCCGGCCGGGCCGCCGCTTCGATGGAGGGCGGGTCAGGAGTGCCAGGCCGGGGCGGTCACGATCGCCTTCAGCCGGTCCAGGTCGAGCGCCGGATCACCGGGATTGAAGGTGTACCCGTTCTCGCCGTTCCACTCCGAGAGCCGCACCTGGCTGCCGTCCGGGTAGTGCACGGCGGCCGTCCAGTGCAGGACCGGGTTCGTCGCGGTCTTCCCGTTGCCGAAGCGGTTGGTGACGACGAGCGTTCCGTCCGGCCGCTTCTCCCGCACCTCCAGCGGGGTCTCGGGGTTCAGGCCCATGGACGCGAGCTCCTTCCGGCCGAGCGGGGACGCCGGGTCCACACCGATCTGCAGCATGCTGGTGCGGCCCTCGAAGGTGACGGTGAGCGCGGCGTGCCCGGGGGCCTGGCCCTCGACCTTGGCCCCGGGGGGCAGCAACGGGACGAGCTTGGCCAGTAGTTCCGGGTTCGAGGGGGTGCTGGCGGACGGCGTCGGGGAGTCGCCCGACTGCGGCGCCCCTTCGACCGGGGCGAGCGTGGCGAAGACCGGGTCCCAGGCGGGAGAGGTCACCAGGGCGGTCAGCTGGGCGTCGTCCAGCGGCGGGCTCGGCCGGTTCGCCCTGGCCGGCTGCCCGTTGAACTCGGTGAACGCGATCCGGCGCCCGCCCGGAGTGGCCAAGGTGACCCGCCATTCGCGGCCGCCCTGGATGTGCTCGCTGCGCAGCTTGTCGATCACCAGCACGGAACCGTCCGGCCGGACCGTCCGGTCGCAGGAGTCCTGCGGCGTCTGGAACCCGTCCATGCAGACCGCGCTCGCCTCGGGCGGCAGATTGGTCCGCTCCACGGTGAACCGGACGACGCTCGCCCCCGCGCCGTCGTCGAACAGCAGGGTGGCGTCGGTCTGGTGCCAGCTGATCTTGCCGGGCTTAGTGGTGCTCTGCTCCTCCACCGTGCCCTTCGGCAGCAGGCCGGTGACCAGCGTGACCAGTTCCTGCGAGGACATCGTCGGCAGGCCGGGCGGCGGCAGGGTGGCCGGTCCACTGGCCCCGAACGGGTACCTCCCGACGGCTGCGAAGCCGCCGGCCCCGGCCAGCACCAGGACCGCCAGGGCGCTCGCGACGGCGGCGCGCCGGTGCCGGCGACGGCGACGGCCGCGCTGCTCGGCCTGGGCGGCCAGGGCGTGCTGGACCGGCTCCGGTGCCAGCTCGGCGGCCCCGCGCAGGGCCCGGGCGAACCCGTCGGCGAACTCGTCGTCAGTGGGCATGGCGCAGCTCCGTCTGCTCGGAGGAGGGGTTGGGCTCGCTGGTCGTTCTCGTCCCCGTGGAGTCCTCCAGGGCCGTCTCGATGTCGTCGCCCAGCACCGTGCGCAGCCGGGCGAGGGCCCGGCGGCAGCGAGTGCGGACGGCGGTGCCGCTCAGGCGCAGGGCGGCGGCCGTCTCCTCGACGCTGCGGTCCTCCCAGAAGCGGAGCACCAGCACGGCGCGGTCCGGAGCCGGGAGTTCGGCGAGCGCGCGCAGCAGCGTCAGCCGCAGGGCCGGGTCCGGGTCGTGCACGCCGAGCTCGGGGATCTCGTCGGTGACCCGCTCGGAGGCGCTGCGCTTGCGCCGGTACGAGAGGAAGGTGTTGACCAGCACGGTCTGTGCGTACCCGCTGGGGTTGTCGAGCCGGGATATCCTCCGCCACTTCAGGTAGACCCGGCCGAGCGCCTCCTGCACGAGGTCCTCGGCGAGGTGGGCGTCACCGCCGGTGAGCAGGAAGGCCGTGCGCAGCAGGTGCCGCGCCCGGGAGGCGACGAAGTCCGGGAACTCCGGCCAGGGTGGTTCGGCCGATTCTTGATCCATGTCCTGATAACGCGGTGGGGTCGTGGTCGTGTGACAGTCTGGTCGCCGTTGATCGTGTCAGGACGGCTGTGTTCGACGACGGATGGGCGTCCCACTGTATGAACAGTATTAACTGACTTGGTTTTAACCATTCGTTATGTGCGATCACTTCCCGTCGCACCGTCCGACCCGCGAGGCTTCCGTCGGATTCCGCCGGGCCGCGCGACCGCACGACCCGCCGCAATTGGGAGGACTCACCATCTTGTCCAACAGGTACCGTCGACCGCTGCTGGCCGGCGCCGTCACGCTCACCGCGCTCGGCCTGACCACCACTCAGGCGCTCGCCACACCCGGCGCGTCGGACCAGCGCCCGCGCCAGGCGCAGCACCTGGCCGAGATCGGCCGACAGCACGCCGCCAAGGTCACGGGCGCGAGCGGCAGCAAGCAGACCTTCGCCGCCAAGGCCGACGCCGCGGGCGGGGACGACGGCGGCGCCGACGAGGCGGAGAACTCCGCCGAGGGCGTCGCCCAGTACACCGAGGCGCGCACCGCCCCCGGCGTCGTCGCGCCGGGCGCGTACGGCGCGGCCTGGGCGCAGCTGCAGTCGATGCCGCACACCGACGGCAGCTGGAAGCACGTCACCTCGAAGCCGTACAACTCGGACGACCCGCGCTACCGGGACGCCAACTCCAACTCCAGCGGTGGCTCCGGCTACGTCACCGGTCGGATCACCGGCATCGCGGCCGACGACGACGGCTACGTCTACGCGGGCGGCGCCAACGGCGGCGTGTTCCGCTCCCGCACCGGCGGCGGCCAGTGGCAGCCGATCGCCGACAAGCTGCCGACGCTCTCGACCGGCACGCTCGACCTCGACGAGGGCGGCCGGCTCTGGTACGCCACCGGTGAGTCCAACACCGGCGCCACCTCGTACGTCGGCACCGGCGTGTACGTGCTGTCCGACCCCAAGCACGGCGAGTTCCAGCCCGGCAACCGGGTCGGCGGCGCCGAGCTGGAGTCGACCATCATCCACGCGCTGCGCTTCGGCGGCGGCAAGGTGTGGGCGGCGACGAGTCGCGGTGTGTGGAGCCACTCGACGTCCGAGCTCTCCGGCCCGTGGACCCTCGAGTTCGCGCCCAACCCCGACTACCTGCCCGGCGGTTCGAAGGCCAAGGACCCGAGCGCGCCGTACAAGAACATCGCCAACGACATCGCGATCGACCCCAAGGACCCGTCCACGGTCATCCTGGCGGTCGGCTGGCGCGGCGGCGACACCTACAACGGCTTCTACGGCAAGGCCGCTGACGGCAGTTGGCAGCGGGTGGCCTCGCTCGGCGACCTGCCGACCGACGCCGCCAACGTCGGCAACGTGACCTTCGCGCGCTCGGCGGACGGCTCGCGCTACTACGCGATCGACCAGTCGCCGGACGTCATGGCGCACAACCCGGACACCGGCCTCAAGGGCATCTACGTCTCCAAGTCCGGTTCCCCGTCCGGCCCGTGGACGCTGATCGCGGACAAGGACAAGATCAAGAACTCCGGTTCGGCCCTCCAGGGCGCCGACTACCAGCCCGGCATCCAGTCCTGGTACAACCAGTTCCTCCAGGTCGACCCGGCCAACCCGGACCACCTGTACGCGGGCCTGGAGGAGGTGTTGGAGACCAAGGACGGCGGCGCCAACTGGTCCGTCCCCGGCCCGTACTGGAACTTCCCGTTCCCGTGCTGGAGCATCGACCCCACCAAGGTCACCGGCGACTGCTCGCCGACCACCCACTCCGACCAGCACGCCGTCGCCATCGGCTCCTACCACGGCAAGCCCAGCGTGTACGTCGGCAACGACGGCGGCATCTACCGCCGCCCGGTCAACGGCTCGGCGGACGCCTCCGGCCACGCCACCGACTGGAAGTCCCTGGCCGACGGCACCATCGACACCCTGCAGTACTACTCGGTCGGCATCGGCAAGGACCCGGCGGACAAGTCCGGCAAGGGCGTCATCGTCAGCGGCGGCCTCCAGGACAACGGCGAGTCCATCCTGCGCGCCCACGACAGGGTGATGGGCTCCAACTTCGGCGGCGACGGCGCCGACACCCTGGTCGACCCGAAAAACGGCTGCGACATCGCCGAGGAGTACGTCTACCTCGACATGTGGGTCACCCAGAACTGCGCCGTCAACGACGGCTCCGGCAACACCGATCCGAGCAAGGCCACCTCCTACGAGGTCGCCCCGCCCGACAAGGCCACCAGCGCCGCCCGGTTCATCGCACCGATCACCAGTGACCCCAAGGACACCAACACCTGGATCGCCGGCGGCCGGCACGTCTGGGTGCAGCACAAGGGCTACGCGATCCGCAGCGGCAGCGAGTGGACCTCCGCCTACGACCTGGGCGCCGGACACGTCGCCACCGCCGTGGCCACCGTCAACGGCACGGTGTACGCGGGCTGGTGCGGCCCGTGCAACAACCAGGGCTTCAGCCGCGGCATCGCGGTCGGCAACACCGACGGCACCGGCTGGCACCAGCTCAACCTGCCCGTCGACGGCACCCTGCCGAACCGCTACATCTCCTCCTTCGCGGTGGACCAGAACGACGCCCAGCACGTCTTCGTCGCGATCAACGGCTTCTCGCGGACCTGGACCGAGGGCCCCGGCGCGGGCAACGGCCACCTCTTCGAGACCCGTGACGGCGGCGCCACCTGGACCGACGTCTCGGCCAACCTGCCCGACATCCCGGCCACCTCGGTCAAGCTCCTGCCGAACGGCGGCCTCGCCCTCGGCACCGACCTCGCCGCGTTCTACCGCGCGCCCGGCGAGCGCGACTTCTCGGTGCTCGGCCGCAACCTGCCCACCACCGCGGTGCAGCAGCTGAAGACCGGTCCCGACGGCCGGCTCTACGCCGCCACCTTCGGCCGCGGCATCTGGTCGATCGACCCGTGCGACCTGTACGACAACGACGACAACCAGGGCGACGACAACCAGAACTGACCCGTCCAGGCCCTCCCGGTGCCCGGCCCGCTCACCCCGAGCGGGCCGGGCACCGGCGGTTCCGGAACCGGCACCACCTCGGGCACGTCCAACCCGGAACCGCCACGAGACCGGAGACACCCCACCGTGATGCGACGCCTCGCCCTCCCGGCAACCGCCCTGCTGCTCATCCTCACCGCCGCCGCCTGCTCCTCCGCCGCCGGCAGCGGCAGCCCCACGCCGACACCGACCACCCCGAGCACCACCCCAGCCCCGACGGGCACCACCGCCCCCGCGGTCCCGACGGCCACCCCGCCGCCGGCCACCTCGACACGCACCGCCGGCGCCCCGACCCACCAGCCGACCTCCACCCCGCCGCGGACCTCCACCCCGCCCCGGACCCCCACCCCGAGCACCCCGACCCCGGCCCCCACCCTGCCCCCGGACAACGGCGACGACCCGATCGACCTCCAGCACCGCCCCGGCGCCAGCCCCACCCGCCCAGCAGGCTGAGCCGCCCCGCGCCGCGCCACCCGCGCGTCGGTCGGCGAACGGGTACAGCGACGACGTCGTTCGCCAGGAGGTCGCCCGCAGCGGGACCTCCGAGGGAAGGCTGAGGAGAGCCGCCGTACCATTGCCGCCCTGTGGGTTTGCCGAGGTGAGGCGAGGAGAGGGCGGGCAGGGTGGGCAGGGGCGAGTGGGCGGGCGGTCTGGGGCGGCTGGTGGGCGTGGCGGCTGAGCTGGGGGAGGCCGGGCGGCAGGCCGTACTACGGGGCGGGCGGTCCGCGGCGGGTGGGCGGTGGGCGCTGGCGGCGCTCGGCTCCGTCGCTGCGCCGGCGGTGCCGGCCACCGAGCCGTGGAAGCTGTCGCTGGGCACACTGATCGGCCGTCACCCCAGGACGCCGGCGGTCGCGCACAAGCTGCTCGGGCTCCTGGACGGTTACGGCGCGGTGCACCTGGGGCCGGCGAAGGTCGGTTTCGACGGTGAGGAGGTGGAGTGGGACAAGGTCGTCGAGCTACGCACCCGGAACGCCTTCGAGGTGCTGACCACCAGCGCGCTGGAGCAGGACGTGGACCGGATCCGCGAGTTCCTCCCGCCGGTGCCGGGCCGCAAGTGGGCCGTCACCAAGGCCGGTGAGGCGCTGGCCACGGTCGTCCTGGCGGCGCTCGAACGCGGCTCGGTCGACCAGCGGTTGGACGAGCTGACCGTACCGGCCCAGATCGTGTACCGCGGTCTGCTCGGCCGGCCGCGCACCCTGGACGCGGGCTGTTTCGCGGCCGCGACTCTGGTCATCGTCGGTCAGGCCGGAGCGAGCCTGATCGCCACCGCCCGGCAGCGCGGCATCCCGGTCCGGCCCGCTGACGCTGTGACGGAGGAGGAGCGGGCGGCGCACGTCGCGGTGCTGCGCGAGCGCACCGACGCCGTCGCCCGGCTGTTGAGCCGGATCGAGCAGAGCGAGCCGGAGCAAGTGGAGGCGTCCGCTGCCACGCCGCAGGTGTCGCTGGACAAGGCCCCGATCGACGAGCCCGCGGGTGGCCCCGGACCGGAGCCCCACCCGGCGGGCTGAGCCGCCGTTGGACGACGTTGGACGAATGGTGGGGGGAAGGACCCGAAGGGGCGCAAGTGGCTGCAGGGATGGCGATGGTGTTCCGAGGCGAGGAACTGCCCGCGAAGGAGCGGTTCGACTGCTGGCGGGAGTTGCTGGAGCGGACCCGGGCCTGTGACGCGACCAGTGCCCACGCCGACGACTTCCGGGCGGAGTTGCGGCGTACCGAGCTGGGGGAGGTGGTGCTCCTCGGGACGTCCTTCCCCGCGGTGCGGTTCCGCCGGACCGAGCGCATGGTGCGGCGCTCGGACGCGGGGGTCTACCACCTGTCGTTCCTGCAGCAGGGCACCATGACGCTGACCCGCGGCGCGGGCCGGACGGAGACGCTCAGGCCGGGCGACCTCCACCTGGTCGACAGCTCGACCCCGTACGACCTGCGGACCTTCGGCGGCCCCACCGCCGGTCGGGCGGAACCCCGGCTCTCCGGGGTGGGCATCGACTTCCCCGCCGCCCTGCTGCCGCTGCCGCCGCAGCGGCTGCGCGACCTGCTCGGCCGCGCGTTCCCCGCGCGGACGGGCTCGGCGGCGCTACTGTCGGAGTTCCTGCTCGGGCTCGACCGCCAGGCCGCCGCCCTGGGGCCGGCCGAGGCGGCCCGGCTGGGGACGGTCGTGGTGGACCTGGTGGCCGCCTGGCTGGCCCGGGAGCTGGACGCCGAGACCGCGGTGCCGGACGACGCCCGGCAGCGGGCCCTGGTGACCGCCGTACGGGCCTTCATCCGGCGCAACCTGCACGATCCCGAGCTGTCACCGTCCACGATCGCCGCCGCCCACCACATCTCCGTCAGCCAGCTGCACCGGGTGTTCGCCCAGCACTCGCCGGGGGAGACGGTCGCCGCCTGGATCCGGAGCCAGCGCCTGGAGCGGGCGCGCCGTGACCTCGCCGACCCGGCGCAGCGCGCCACCCCGATCCACGCCGTCGCCGTCCGCTGGGGCATCCTCCGGGCCGACGACTTCAGCCGCGCCTTCCGGGCCGCGTACGGGCTCTCGCCCCGCGAGCACCGGCAGCGGGCGCTGGCCGGGGCAGCGGGGAAGTAGCCGGAGGTGATGAGGCATCAGGACAGGGCCCCCGGTCCGGGCGCGGCGCCGGCCCGGTCGTAGCCTGAGCTCCGTAAGCCCGTACCTGACTTCCGGGGGGAAATGATGCGTTGGCGTTCCTTGGCGACCGCTGCCCTGCTCACCGCGGTCACCGCGACGGGGCTGGCCGCGCCCGCCGCGAGCGCGGCCGAACCGGGGGCGCTCGTCCCCGCGGCCGACCGCGAGATCCAGTTCACGGCGGACGGCACCACCGCCTACGGCACCCTGCACGTGCCGGCCCACCGGGCCGGGCACCGGCTGCCGGCCGCGCTGCTGCTGCCCGGCAGCGGCCCGACCGACCGCAACGGCGACGAGCCGCCCGCGCTCACCCCGGGGACCTTGGCGGCGGTCGCCGACACCCTCGGCGGCGACGGCGTGATGACACTGCGCTTCGACAAGTACTTCACCGGCCGCACCGGCCCCGGCGCCTTCCAGGGCGACCCCGGCCGGCTCGACCTGGCCGCCTTCACCCGCCAGGCCGCCGCGGCCTACACCACGCTGCGCGATCAGCCGGAGGCCGACCGGCACGCGATGCTGGTGGTCGGCCACAGCGAGGGCGGGCTGCAGGCCCTGCTCGTGGCCCGTACGGTACGGCCCGCGCCGGCCGGCCTCGCGCTGCTGGCCCCGCAGGACGAGCGGCTGCTGGACAGCCTGGCCGCCCAGCTCGACGGCCAGCTCGACCAGGCGGTCGCGGCCGGACAGGTCACCGAGGAGGCGGCCCGGGCGAACAAGACGGCCCTGGCCGCCGCCGTCGCGGACTTCCGGGCCGGCCGCCCCGTCGACACGAGTGCGCTGCTGCCGCCGCTCGCCCAGCTGCTGAACGCGCTCTTCGGGCCCGACAACGCCCGCTTCGTCCGCAGCGACGACGCGGTCTACCCGCCGGACGTCGCCCGGGAGGTCCGCCCCGGCACCCGAGTCACCGTCACCTGCGGCACCGCCGACGCCAGGGTGCCCTGCGCGACCGTGCCGCCACTGCTCGGCGCCCTGGCCCGGGCCCACACCAGCGGCCCTGGCCTGCGCACCCTGGACGGCGTGGACCACTTCCTGCACCCGGCCGGTACGCCGGTCAACGAACACGCCCTCGCGCCGGCCGCGGTGGCGGCACTGCACGAGTTCGCCCGCTCCTGGAAGCGGTAGGCGGAAAGGCCGGGCACCCCGCGCGCCGGACGCTCCGGTGCGCGGGGTTCCCGTTCTCGCACGGGCCTCAGGCCGGGCCGCTCGCCGCCAGCAGGTCGTGCAGCAGCGGCAGCAGTTCCTCGGGGTCGACGTCCGCGAGTTCGCCGAACGCACCGCTGGAGCGGGCCAGGGCGACCCCGGCGAAGGCGGCCACCGCCAGTTCGGCCCGCAGCTGGGGCCGGTCCACCTGCTCGGTGACGAAGCGGTCGTGCAGCGGCCGCACCATCCGCTCGTGGAGGTAGGTGCGGGCGGCCTGCTGCACCTCGGTGTTGTCACCGGGCAGCACCGCGGCCTGGAAGGAGGGGCCGGGGCCGCGTCGGGTGAGCCGCACCAGCAGGGTGCGCAGCCGTTCCTCGTCCAGCAGGTCGGCCGGTACCTCGTCGCCCAGTTCGAGCCGGACGGTGGCGAGGTAGAGCTGGGTCTTGCCGCCGAAGTACCGGGCGATCAACGCCGGGTCCACCCCGGCCCGTTCACCGATCTCCCGGGTGGTGGTGCGGTCGAAGCCGCGCTCGGCGAAGAGTTCCAGCGCCGCCCGGATCAGCAGCTCCCGGCTGCGCGCCGCGTCCCGCCGCCGGGGCGCCGCGGGCTCCGCGCAGCCGTCCTCCCCGGGGATGGACCGGTCGGCTCCGGCGGCCGCCGCGATCACCGGTCGGCCCCCGCCCGCAGCCCGGGCACCTCGCTCGCGCCGGCCACGCCGTCGGCGATGCTCTCTTCCACCATGAGCTCCTCGTCCACTCGCGCGCCCTTCCGGGCGGCGACCGCGGCACTGAGCCGCGGCAGGACGATCGTAGTCAGCCCCACCACCACCCACACCGCGCAGCCGATCAGCGCCGCGTCCCGGTAGCCGCTGTCCGAGGGCAGCAGCCGCCCCGGCTCGGTGTGCGCCTGGAGGACGGCGCCGCACAGGGCACTGCCGGCGGAGTAGCCGATGGTGCGCAGCAGCTGGTTGAAGCTGACCGCGCTGCCGACCTCGTTCGCGGGCACCGCGGCGACGATCAGTCCGGGCATCACGGCGAAGGTGCAGCCGACGCCGAGCCCGGCGATGCCCATCACCACCAGGTGCCCCCACAGGTGGTCGCGGGCGAACAGGAAGAACAGCACCGAGCCGAGCGAGACGGCGCAGCCGATCGGCAGGACCAGGGCGGAGGAGGTGCGCCGGGTGAGGACCGGGACCATCTTGCTGGACAGCAGGCTGGCCGCCGAGAAGGGCAGCAGGATCAGCCCGGCGACCACGACCGAGGCGCCGAGGCCGTAGCCGGTGCTGGTCGGGGTCTGGACGAAGCGGATCACCAGTGAGATCAGCAGGTACATCCCGACGCCCGCGACCAGGCCGGCCACGTCCGTGGTCAGCACGACGGGGTTCCTGAGGCTGCGCAGGTCGATCAGCGGGTGCGCGGTGCGCAGTTCGTGCCGGACCCAGGCGGCGAGCAGCAGCACCGAGACGGCCGCCACGGTCCACAGCCGGCCGCTGGCCCAGCCCCAGCTCCCGCCCTCGCTGAGCACCAGCAGCAGTCCGACCAGGGCCAGGCTCAGCAGCCCCGTGCCGGGCACGTCCAGCGGCCGCCGCTCGCGGTTCTCGGCCTCGGGCAGTACCAGGACGGCCAGCACCAGCGCCAGGCCGCTGATCACGGCGCCGAACCAGAAGCCCGCGTGGATGCCGAAGGACTGGGCGATCAGGCCGGTGATCGGGTAGCCCAGGCCGACGCCGGCCACGGTGGTGATGGAGAGCAGGGCGACCGCGGAGCGGGAGGCCGCGGCGGGCAGCGCGTCCCGCGCGGTGGCGATGGCCAGCGGGGTCAGACCCACCCCGACGCCCTGCAGCGCCCGGCCGGCGACCAGCCACCAGAAGCCGAGCGGCAGCGCGGCCAGCACGCTGCCGAGCACCACCACGGCGGCGGCCGCCAGGGTGACCGTACGGCGGTCCGGCCCGTCGCCGAGCCGGCCGAGCACCGGGGTGGCGACCGCCCCGACCAGCATCGTGATGGTCAACGACCACTGGGCCTCGGCGAGCGAGACGTGGTCGACGGTGGCGATGGTCGGGATCATCGGCGCGCCGAGGCTGCTGATCACCGCCACCACGGCGCTGAGGAAGATCAGGACGGGCACCAGGGCCCGCTCACGTCGCGTCGACAGGCCCGTTCGGGTCTCCATGGACGCGCCCCCTTTTGTCACAGTTCGAGTGTCCGAACCCGGGGAGCGGGAACCCGACCCCGGCCATCCCGGGGTGCAGGTGACCGAGGGATGTCATCAATCGATGTCATCGGATGATGTCTTCAGATGATGACATGCCGGGGAGCGCCGGCAGAAGCCGGGTCGACCATGGAATTTTTCGAGGCGCGGCCGGGTTGAACGCCGCCCGGCGCCGGCGGCGTCAGCCATGCCGGCCGCGTCAGCGCCGCCCGAAGAGCCGCCCGAGCCAGCCCCCGGAGGCCCGCTCCTTCGGCGGGCAGGAGCACCGCTGGGACTGGGGGATCCCGGCCAGCACCTGTTCGACGTGCATCCCGCACCCGGCGTAGGTCGGCTTCCCGCAGGTGCGGCAGGCGACTCGGCGGCACATACCGCGCTCCCTTCTCAAGCCCCCCGGTGAATGGACTGACCCGCCCAAATATACCCCTCCCCGTATTCGAACTGCGGTGATCGAGCCCGCCGCACGACCACGGATGAGTGGCGGCGGGCCGGCCGAGGCGGTGCGGGCCGGTGGCTCGGCGGGGCGGGGCGGCCCAGACCGCCGCCGGGTCGCGCGGCAGCGCGGTCGGCTGCAGGCCGCGCATGGTCACGGCCGGCCCCGGGGCTGGTGCCGTCCCGGGGCCGCCCGTGGGGCGGTCAGACGGTGGCGCTGATGGCGGCGACGATGTCGTCGTTGCCGAGGGCCTTGCCGCCGATGCCCCAGGCGCCGTCCCGGGCGTTCAGGATGTTGACCCAGGTGTCGTCGGCGCGATGCCCTTCGACGGTCAGGCGTCCGACGATGTCGGTGGCGGACCGGATGAACGCGGCCCGGGCCTCGGCGGTGGCCAGGCCGATGTCGGGCAGCTTCAGCTCGACCATGACGACGGGGCGGTTCACGCCTCCGGCGTAGACGTGCTCCGGGTCGAGGAGGTGGACGGTGCCGCCGACCATCGACGTGAAGCCGGGGTTCCCGGCGAGGCCGCTGGCCTCGGTCAGGGCGGCGGTCAACCGCGGCAGGATCTCGCGCTCGCCGGCGGGGGTGAGAACTCCGCGCGGCGCGGTGACGGTGATGGGCATGGGCCCTCCCTGGAAGGTGGCTAGTACGGACGTCCTAGCTAATCCAGCCTGGGCTAGGATGGGCGTACTAGTCAAGGAGGTCGCCGGTGCGGATCGGGCGGCCGCCGGACTCACGATCGGAGGCGACCTTGGCCGGAGAGACCCGCGAGCGCATGATCGAGGCGACCGTCACGGCGCTCCAGCACCGTGGCGTGGCCGGCATGTCGTTCACCGACATCCTCGCCGGCAGCGGAGCCGCGCGCGGTGCGATCTACCACCACTTCCCGGGCGGGAAGGCGCAACTCGTCGCCGAGGCGGCGGAACGCAACGGCTGCGAGGTCCGCGCCCGGCTCGCCGCGCTCCCGGCGGACAGCCCGCAGGGCGTCGTCGCGGCCTTCCTGGAACTGGTCCGGCCCGTGCTCGCGGCCTCCGCGGCGGGCGGCGGGTGCGCGGTCGCGGCGCTGACGGTCGGAGTCGGGTCGGGAGGCGATGACATGACGCTCCGCCAGATCGCGTCGACCGCGTTCACGGCCTGGGGCGACCAGCTCGCGGAACGGCTGACCGCCGCGGGTCTCGACCCCGACGCCGCCCGAGACCTCGCCACGACCCTGATCGCGCTGCTGCAGGGCGCCCATGTGCTGTGCCGGGCCGCCGGCGATCTCGAACCCTTCGAGCCGGTGGCGCGCACGGCCATGACCCTCGTCGCACACCCCGGCTGACCGGGGTCGTCACCAGCCACTGGGAACCGCTCGCCCCCACCCCCGTGCGGGGCGAGCGGAGATCATGATGGGCGTCGCAACTCCCCTCAGAGGCCCAGGAGTTCGGCGAAGGTGCCGCCGAGGACACGGTCCCGCAGTTCACCGGGCGAGGTGACGCGCTCGACCAGGGCGCGGGTCAGGACCGGGTCGCCGTAGGGGGCGTCCGAGCCGAAGACCGTCCGGTCGGGCACCTCACGGAGGGCCAGGCGGAGTGCGAACACCACGTTCGTCGTGGACAGTTCCAGGTAGAGGTTCGGGGTCTCCCGAGCCAGCTCGATGGCCGTCAGCCAGTTGAGGCCGCCCAGCTGGCTGATCACCACCGGCACGCTCGGGTGGCTGCGGGCCAGGTCGGCCAGCGTCGCCAGGTCGCCGGCGGTGGTCGGCGCGAACCCGTGCACCACGACCGGCAGTCCGCCGTGGTCCGCGGCGGCCCGCAGCACCGGCTCGATCAGGCCCGCACCGTCCGGCGGCGGCGTCAGCTCGCCGATGCCCCGGAAGCCCCGGGCGACCACGTCCCGCTCCACCTCGGCGGCGATCTGCTCGGCCGGCACGTCCAGCCGCACCTTGCCGAAGCCGATGAACCGGTCCGGGTGAGCCGCGCAGGCGGCCGCCAGCTCCCGCACCGCCGCCTCGTGCGCCGCGGCGCCGGCGGCCTGTCCGCTGACCGTCGCGTGCAGCACGCTCATCTCCCGCTTGAACGAGGCCAGATCCACGGCCCGCTCCGGGTGCGGCCGGGTGCCGAAGAGCACCGCGCGGTCGACCCCGGCCTCGTCGAGCAGCGCGAGGTGGCTGTCCAGCGGGTCGTGAACGTGGCTGTGGGCGTCGATGATCAACGGTTTCTCCTGGTCAGGTGCCATCCCTCGGGGCGACCCCGGGCCGCCGTGCCCTAGTCTGCAACCTTGACACCGTGACAAGGTCAAACCGAACGGGGAGCGAACGACCATGCGGATCGGGCAACTGTCCAAGCGCACCGGTACCAGCGAACGCCTGATCCGGTACTACGAATCGGCCGGACTGCTCAGCTCGACCCGACTGCCCAACGGCTACCGCGACTACGAACCCTCCGCCGAGCAGACCGTCCGCCAGATCCGCGCCCTGCTGGCCGCGGGCCTGCCCACCCGGCTGATCGGCCAGGTCCTGCCCTGCGGCCAGCCGGACGGCCCGCTCATCGCCTGCCCGGGGGTGCTCACCAAGCTGCGCGCCCAGCTCGCCGAACTCGACCGGCGTGCCGAGGAGTTGGACCAGGCCCGGAACGCCCTGCGGCGGGCCATCACGGCCACCGAGGAGGCGGGCCTGCCCGCGCTGTAGGGCTTCACCTCGGCAGCCGGGCTCCGGAGCCCGGCGGGCCCCGGAGCCGGTGGAAGCCGCCTGCGTTCCAGCCGCCGGACTGCGCCACACAGGGTGCCGATCGGCCAACCTCGACCGCGAGGTAGCGTTGAGTAGAGATGGCATGTACGCTGCGTGTCGCTGGTTGAACACCCAGCGGGCCTGGCCGTTACTCCGTGGGGGGAGTCACGCCCAGGCCCGGTCGCCGGCCGGGGCCCGGTCGCACTCGTGGGGGAGTCGCGGTCGGGCCCGTCGCCGGTTGCAAGTCGTATGCCCGCTCGATTGCCCCGCCAGACATGACGATTGTCCAGCAGGAAGGCGATTCCAGGCGCGTTCGTCCAGAACGACAGGTGGCGAGGCCTGACTTGGGCGTGGAGGCCGCCATCCACAGCAGGGCGGCGGCCTCCAGCCGTTACTCGGATGCCCGCCCGATCACGGACCGGGCGGGCAGCGGTCGGACCAGGCGGCCGTCGTATGGACGGAGCTGTGGCGATCCTCGTCCGACTGCCCTCGTGCCGCGAGGTCAGTTACAGATGCCGTAGATGGTTGTGCCGGCGGTCCAGTCGCGGACCTGGACGCAGATGTAGTGGCCCGGGCCGTCGTAGTGCCAGCCGGAGCCGGCGCCCCAGGTGTCCGAGATCACGGCGCCGTTGTCCGTCATGACGAACTCGCAGGTGCCGCCGACCCGGGTCGGATTGAGCTCCTGCTGGTCGTGCCAGCCGCCGTTGACGTACTGCAGCTGGATCTCCTGGTCGGCGGTGCAGTTGGGCGTGTAGAGCCAGTGGTCGCCCTCGTTGGCGGCGAAGGCGGGCGTGGACGCGGACAGGGCGATCGCGGCACCGACGCCGAGGACGGCTACGGCGGATCGCAGGGTACGGCGCGACAGCATGGAACGTATCCCTTCCGAAGGCGGAGCGGCCCGGCGGACTGCTCCGCGGGGCCGCTGGCCCGGACAGCCGGGCAGCGCCACGCTGTCAGCGTCCGGGCCGGGGCGGCAATGCGCTCACCGGATCCCGGACACTCTCGGACACTCTCGGACGGGCCCGGTCCGCAGGCGCTCAGAACCGCAGGTCCATCCGCTGCTCGACCGTGTCGAGCCCGAACTTGTGGGCGGGGCGGGAGACGGTGAGCTCGAAGCCGGCCTTCGCGTACAGGTGGTGGGCGGCGTCGAGGCCGGTGATCGTCCAGAGCAGCACGCCTTCGTACGAGCGGGTGCGGGCCTCCTCCAGGGCGGTCTCCAGCAGCCGCCGGCCCAGGCCCCGGCCCCGGGCGACCGGATCGAGGACCACCCATCGCAACTGGCCCCAGCCCGGGCGCTCCTCGGCCCGGACGAGCCCGGTGGCGCCGACCACCCGGCCGTCGAGTTCGGCGACCCACAGCCGCCCGGGTGCCGCGCTGCCCTCGGCGGCGCGGGCCAGGACCAACTCGGCCATGCCGGCGGCGACGTAGGCCTCCATGGTCGCGTCCATGCCGTACTCGCGGGTGTACAGGATGCCGTGCAGGGCGGCGACCGCGCCGAGGTCCCCGGGCCGGTCGGCTTCGCGGATGGTCACGGTTCCGGGTGCGGTGGTGGCCATGGCGGCGTCCCCTTCTGCTACTGAAACACTCGTTTCAGTGGAACGATAGAGCACGTGTCCACCCCAGCCAACGCACCCTCACGTCCGTCGCCGCGCCGTCCGTCGCCGCGCCGCGAGGACCTCCTCGCCGCGACCGTCCGCTACGTCGCCGAACACAACGTCTCCGACCTCTCGCTCCGTCCGCTGGCGGCCGAGATCGGCTCCAGCCCGCGGGTGTTGCTCTACCTGTTCGGATCGAAGGAGGGGCTGGTCCGGGAGGTGCTGGCGGTCGGCCGGACCGAGCAACTGGCGCTGCTGGAACGGTCCGCGGCCCAGGGCGGCAGCGCCCGTGAGACCCTCGAACTGCTCTGGGAATGGCTGACGGACCCCGAACACCGGGGCGCGCTGCGACTGTTCTTCGAAGGGTACGTCCGCGCCTTCGGCCGTAGTGAACCCTGGCTGGACTTCGGCACCGCCTCGCTGGAGGAGTGGCTGCCGCCGCTGGGCCGGGTGCTGGAGGGCACCGGGGCGAACGCCACCGTGGTGCTCGCCGTCCTCCGCGGCCTGCTGTTGGACCTCCTCGCCGGCGAGGGCGGCGCCCACGCCGAGCGCGTCCACGCGGCTTGGCGCGACTTCCTCGACGTCACCCTCGGCTGAGGCCGGGACCCGACGCGCGGACCGTTCGATCCGCAGGCCTGGGCTCAAGGGCAACCACACTGCGGCTTCTGCGTGCCGCTTCTTCCGCGTTCACAAGGCCCCGCGCATCCTTGAGCCGGATGCGCGGGGCCGGAGGGCGGATCAGAGGCGGGCCCAGAGGCCGTTGCCGGGGAGCATCTGGGTGCCGCCGCTGACGTGGCCGGCGCCGTCGCCGGGGTAGAACTTGAGGTTGTTGTTGGCGTCGATGCCGGCGACGGCGGTCTTGCCGGTGCCGAGGAAGTCGCCGGCGGCGATGGCCTTGAAGTTGGCCCACAGGCCGGTGGTTCCGAGCATCGGGGTGCCGGGGCCGCGCATCGTGGAGTACGTCGACGGGCTCACCCGGCAGGGCGGTCGGGTCCGCACCGCGCCGACGCTGCCCACCCGAATGATCATCACCGATCGGACCACCGCCGTCATCCCGGTCCGCACCGACGACTTCGAGAGCGTATGGGGCAGCGCCACCCCGCTGGGCGGGGGGCCCCGAAGCGCACCGGCGGGCTCAGCGCCCAGGAGGCCAGGGCCATCCGGCTGCTCGCGGACGGACTGACGGACGAGGCGGTGGCCAAGCGGCTCGGGGTCTCGCACCGCACCGCGCGGCGGCTCGCCACCGAGTTGATGGAGCGCCTCGGCGCCCGCAGCCGGTTCGAGGCGGGCGTGCGCGCCGTCCAGCAGGGGTGGCTGCCCCATAGCGGATGAGTGGCCCGCCGGTGCCGGCTGACCGGCTCGACGCCGCCCGGCGCTTCGGGCCACGAGCCGTGCCCGGTGCTGTGGCTCAGCCTGGCCGAGCCGGCTGACGTCGCGGCAGCAGCCCTCCGGACGTCGGGCCGTCCCCCGTAGCGCGCCCGGGCCATCGAAGTGCTGTTGTGTTGAGTCTTGTCGGGTTCTGTTAGGTGCAATATCGTATGGCACCGCGGCCTCGTCGACGGCTGCTCACCGGTGCGGTCGTCCACGCCCCCCACTCGCAGGCCGAACGACGTCGCCGCGTTCGCACGCCCCGGTACAGATCGTCAGCACCGGTCCCCATCCACCCGCGCCGCGGCTGGTGCCCTTCGGCAGCCCGGGCCCGGCGCAACTCACCCACCCGGGAAGCCCCCACATGCGCAGAACGCCACACCGGCTCGTCGGCATACTCGCCGTCACCGTCCTCGCGGCCTCCGGCCTCAGCGCCGCTGCACTCGGCACCGCGACTCCGGCCGCCGCCCTCGGCAACGGCAACGCCCTGACCCCGCCCATGGGTTGGAACTCGTGGAACAGCATCGGTGCCTACGTCACCGAGAGCCAGGTCAAGCAGACCATCGACTTCATGTCGGCCAACGGCCTGGTACAGGCGGGATACGACACCGTCACCGTCGACGACGGCTGGTCGATGCGCCACCGCGACGGCCAGAACACGGACTTCGCCAAGACCGCCGACGGCGCCATGCAGCTCTACGACGCCAACGGAAATCCGGTCAGCGGCACCGACGGCGGCGGGAACGACCCCACCAGCGGCCACCTCCTCCCCGAGCCCGACCAGTTCCCCGCGCAGAGCGTCGACGGCAGGACCGTCAACGGCATCCAGTACCTGGCCTGGTACGCCCACAGCAAGGGCATGAAGTTCGGCCTCTACGCCACCGACACCTACACCACCTGCCAGGGCCACCCCGGGAGCCTCGGCCACGAGACCACCGACGCCGCCGACTTCGTCTCCTGGGGCGTCGACTTCGTCAAGTACGACGACTGCCCGTACGGTCCCACCATCTACGGCCCCGACGGCTACGCCTACTACCCGCAGGGCGAGGGCAAGGAGCTCACCCGGTCCATCTACGCCCGGACCCAGACCTTCCAGCGCGCCCTGGACGCGGCGACCGCCGCCGCGGGCAAGCCCAAGATCACGCTGAGCCTGTCCGCGCAGCCCGCGCACACCGGCATCCCCTTCCTGCTGAGCGCCGACGACCCGGCCCGGACCGATCCGCTGATCACCGCCGCCGGCACCCCGCCGCACCAGGCGCCCGGCTACTCGCCCACCGGAATCTGGTGCGGCCAGGTCGCCAACATGTGCCGGATCGGCGGCGACCGCGACAGCGAACTGGACGGCGTGCTCTACAACGGCCAGCTGCAGACCGCGCTGAGGTACCCGGGCAACGTCCACCCCGGCAGCTGGAACGACCTGGACATGATGTTCGCCGGCTGGCAGGACACCTACGGCGTCTGGGGCGTCACCGACACCTCCCAGGGCCACAAGCCCTTCACCGACGACGAGTCGCGCACCGAACTGTCCGTGCTCTCGATGATGGCGGCCCCGCTCGTCTCCGGCGCCGACCTGCGCACCGCCGCCGACTCGCAGCACACCGCGAACGGCTACACCTGGTCCACCGGCATCAGCTCCTCCGCACTCGCGCTGCTCAAGAACCGCGACATGATCGCCATCGACCAGGACAGCCTCGCCAAGCCCGCCACCCTGGTCGGCAACCCGCCCTCCTCCCCGGTCGCCCCGGTGATCCTCAAGCGCCAACTCGCCAACGGGGACCTGGCCGTGGCGCTGGTCAACCAGGACCCGAACAACTGGGCCGTGATCAGTGCCGGCTTCGCGGACCTCGGCCTGACCGGCTCGGGCTACGCCTACCGGGAACTGTGGACGGGTGCCACCGGCACCGCGACCGGCTCCATCGGCGGCAACTGGATCCCCGCGCACGGCGTCGCGCTCTACCGCATCGCCGGGGCGGGCACCGGCACGGGCGGTGGCACCGGGGGCGGCCAGCCGGCCGTCGTCGGCGACGGCAAGTACCACGCGCTCAGCGCCGGTGGCACCGGGGGCCAGGCGCTCGAGGTCCAGGGCGGCTGCTCCGCACCCGTCGGCGGCAACTCCGACATCGGCGCCTACCAGAGCGGCAACGCCGCCCAGCAGTGGACGTTCACGCGCAACGCGGACGGCACCGTGACGATCAGTGACAACTGTGCCACCGCGACCCAGACGCACACCGTGCTCGCCGGCGGCAACGGCGTCGGCAGCGCCTACCTGCTCAACGCCTCGCCCGGTAACCCCTGGCAGGAGTGGAAGGTCACCCAGAACAGCAGCGGCGCGCTCACCGTCACCAACGTCGGCAACGGTCTGACGCTGGACGTCGCCGGAACCGCGGCCGGCTCCACGGGCATGACGAATCCGGCCAACCCGGCTGCCGCAGGGCAGAGTTGGACCGTCCTGTCCTGACCGTCCCGTCCTGACCGGCCCGGCCTGACAGAAGGATCGGCGTGCGGCGTCAGGGTGTCTGCCCTGACGCCGCACGCCCGACCAGGAGGCCGGCGGTCAGCTTTGGGTGAAGCCCGTGAAGTCGGCCTCGCCGCTGGTGCCCGCGCTGTGCGAGGTGGTGAACAGCCCGACGTCCTGGCGTGCGGCCGCTCCCGGCACGGTGGCCTCTCCGATCTTGGTCCAGGTGGTCCCGTCGGTGGAGTAGTAGCCGGTGTACGTCGATCCGTCGCGCACCAGCTTCAGCCAGCTCGGATAGGCCGCCGAGCCCGAACCCTGGTTCGCCGGAGCGCTGTTGGAGTCCAGTTGACCGTTGCCGTCGCTGTCCCACTGCAGCACGTAGCCCTTGCCGGGGGCCTCGGCCAGGACGAGGTACCCGGCCGAACGGCCCGGCTGGGTGATGTCGTTGCGGACCATGATCCCGGCCTTGGCCCAGTCACTGGTCGGTGCCTGCGCGGTGAGCTTCACGACCGTGGTGGAGCCGTCGTGTTCGGCGCCCGGCCGGTAGACGGCGCTGTACTCGTCGACGTCGTAGTAGAGGTCGGCGCCCGCGCCGTCGATGGCGAACGTACCGTCCTGCGCGCCGAACACGGCGGTGGTGTCGGTGAAGGTCCGGAACGGGGCCTGCACGGGTGCGGCCAGGACGACCGGCGCCGGCGCGGTGACGCGCTGCGGGCCACCCGGCCCGTGCGCGGTGGCGGTGCCGGTGAGGGTGGCCCTGGTGATCGGCGTCGGCAGGTGCGCCGGGGCGGTCACGCGGAACATGGCCTGGGCCGCGCCGCCGGGCGGCACGTGCCCGAACCGGGTCTCCGACAGCGGTGCCACCGCCCAGCCGGCCGGTACGTCCAGTCCGAGCAGCACGTCGTTCGCGGACTGCGCGCCGTTGTCGGTGAAGGTCGTGGTGACGGTGGCCGCGCCGCCCGGGGTGAGGTCGGGCACCTTGGTGTCGAGGACGAGGTCCGGGTGCTGTCCGCCCGGGTGGTCGGTCGGGGTGACCTTGTACATCACGACGCCGTGGCCGGGCACGGTGGCGCTGACCGCGCCGGCGCTCTCGCCGGTGGTGCGCGCCCACAGGTCCCGCAGGAGGTACCCCTTGGCCGCCGGCAGGCCGACCGCGGCCGCCGTGGTCGAGATCACCGCGGGCTGCGGGTTCTCGTTGAACAGGGTGACCGCCACCCCGCCGTCGGCGAGCGGCTTGGCCAGGACGTCCAGACCGGCGGCCATGCTCACCGGCCGCCCCTGCTTGCCGAGCCGGTCCTGGTCGACGGATATGACCTCGGTGTTGCCGTAGACGGCGAGGGTGTCGGCGCTCGCCTTGCGCAGGTCGGTGCCGGCGATCAGCGGGGCCGCCATCTCGGCCCAGAGCGAGAAGTGGGCGCGGTCCTCGGTCGCCGTCATGCCGTTGCCGACCTCCAGCATGTCCGGGTCGTTCCAGCCGCCCGGTCCCGCGGCGTCGGCGAGCTTGGCGTTGGCGTGGAAGATGTCCAGCATCCGGCCGAACGAGGCGTCGATGTCCCCGGTGGTGCGCCAGAGTTGGCCGACGGTGGCGCCCCAGGTCCACACGCTGTCCAGACCCCAGTTGCAGAGGCTGTAGACGATCGGGCGGCCGGTCTTCGCCAGCGCGTCGCCCATCGCGCGGTAGCGCTGCAGCGAGGGTAGGCCCTGGTTGTAGCAGTTGTCGTACTTGAGGTAGTCGACGCCCCAGGAGGCGAAGGAATCCGCGTCCTGCTGCTCGTGGCCGAGGCTGCCGGGGAAGCCGGCACAGGTCATCGTGCCGGCGCTCTCGTAGATGCCGAGCTTGAGGCCCTTGGCGTGGACGTAGGCGGCCACACCGGTGATCCCGTGCGGGAACTTGACCGGGTCGGGGACGAGCCTGCCGGCGGCGTCGCGGGTCTTGGCCATCCAGCAGTCGTCGATGTTGACGTACTGGTAGCCGGCGGCCCGCAGGCCGGTCGAGACCAGTCTGTCGGCGGTCTGCTCGACCAGCTGCTCGTCGACGTCGCAGCCGAAGGCGTTCCAGTCGTTCCAGCCCATCGGCGGGGTGGGGACCAGCGTGGCGCCGGCCGACTCGGCGGCCACGGCCGGGGTGCTGGTGAGGGGAACGGCGGCGAGCGGCGCCGCCGCCAGCGAGGCCGCGAGTAACGCGGCCCACGTCTTGCGCATCGTGTCTCCTGGGGTCCGGGGGGTGGTGCGGACGGTGGTGCAGGAACTGGCACCCTGCGCAGGGCGGGGGAAAGCGAACCAAATCCAACAGAGATAGTCAATAGTCAACGCAATCAGACGGATATCAACGCACCTGGGAGGGGTCGGACGTCCGGTCGGACGTCGAACCGTGCGTCGAACCGAGCGCCCGTCAGGGCGTCGAGCGCGGGCGGACCCGCCCATGCCGACGGAGCCCACGGCGTCGGCGGTCAGCACGACGCGGTGGGCTCCGTCGGTGTGGTGCGGTGTGGCGGGCGGGTCGCGGGTCAGCCGAGCGCCGCCTCCCGGAGCCGGGAGGCGGCCTGCTCCGGGCTCACGTCGGTGACGAAGGCGTCCATCCCCGATTCCACCCCGGCCAGGTACTTGAGCTTGCCCGGCGCCCGACGGACGGTGAACAGCTCGAGGTGGAGGGCGAGTTGCCCGCCACCGGTGCGGGGAGCCTGGTGCCAGGCCGAGATGTACGGGGTCCGGTTGGGCGCCGCACCGGGCGCGGCGGGGAACAGCGCGTCGAAGCGGCGCAGCAGGTCCAGGTAGAGGCCGGGGAACTCGGCGCGCTCGGGCTCGGTCAGCGCGGTGAGGTCGGCGACCCGGCGCTTGGGGTAGAGGTGGACCTCGTACGGCCAGCGCGCGGCGAACGGCACGAAGGCGACCCAGTGTTCGCCCCGCAGGACCAGCCGTTCCGGGCTGTCCTGCTCGGCGGAGAGCAGGTCCTCGAACAGGTTCCGGCCGGTGCGGGCCCGGTGCGCCTCGGCCCGGGCGATCATCCGGGTGGTGCGGGAGGGGACGAAGGGGAAGGCGTAGATCTGACCGTGCGGGTGGGCGAGCGTGACGCCGATCTCCTCGCCGCGGTTCTCGAAGCAGTACACCTGGCGCACGCCGGGCAGGGCGGACAGTTCCGCCGTGCGGTCGGTCCAGGCGTCCAGCACCAGGCGCGCCTTGGCCTCGTCCAGGTCCGCGAAGGAGGCGTCGTGGTCGGAGGTGAAGCACACCACCTCGCAGCGGCCGTTGCCGGGCCGGAGGGTGTGCAGGGGCGCGTCCTGGGCCGCGACGTGCTCGGCCGACCCCGGGGCGAGCGAGGGGAAGCGGTTCTCGAACACCGCCACCTCGTAGTCGGCCGCCGGGATCTCGCTGAGCCGCCCGTCCCGGGACGGGCACAGCGGGCACTCGCCCGCCGGCGGGTGGTAGGTGCGCTGCTGGCGGTGGGCGGCCACGGTGACCCACTCACCGAGCACCGGGTCGAGCCGGATCTCGGAGAGGCTCGCCGCGGGCTCCAGGGGGCGTTCGTCCCGGACGTCGCGAACGGCTCCCGGCGCCTGGTCGAAGTAGACCAGTTCGCGGCCGTCGGCCAACCTGGTGGCGGTTCTGTGCACCGCTGTGCTCCTTACGCGTTGGACGTCGCCCCGGCGGTTTTCAAGCTTCAACAGATTCAAACAAACACGATCGCTTGTCAACAAGCGCCGCCCCTCGACGGCCGTGTTTCCGGACGGCTCATCCGGCCCGCCGGAACATGCCCATCCGTGTTCACCGCAGATGTTGACCCTGAAGGCCAGGCGTGTTTGATTGTGTCGGAATTCGCTCCCGCTTGCTTGGACATCACCGCCGGCGGGAACCCACCCCGCGCACCGAGGCATGGAGCTGACGAGATGATCGACGAGGCCGCCACCGACTTCGAGGCCGTCCACGCGGCACGGCCGGACGGCACCTGGGCCGCCCCCGGCCGGGTGAACCTGATCGGCGAACACACCGACTACAACGACGGCTTCGTCCTGCCGATCGCCCTTCCGCACACCACCCGGGTCAGCGCCCGCCGCCGGACGGACGGACGGCTGCGGCTGTACAGCGCCCAGGGCGACGGCACGATCACCGACCTGGCGCTGGAGGCACTGGCGCCCGGCGCCGTGGCGAGCTGGGCGAGCTACCCGGCCGGGGTCTTCTGGGCGCTCGCCGAGGCGGGCCACCCCGTCGGCGGGGCCGACCTGTTCGTCGACAGCGACGTGCCGACCGGGGCCGGGCTCTCCTCCTCGGCCGCCCTGGAGTGCGCGACGGCCGCGGCCCTGAACGACCTGTACGAACTGGGCCTGACCGCGCCGGAACTCGCCCTGATCGCCCAGCGGGCGGAGAACGCCTTCGTCGGTGTGCCCTGCGGGGTGATGGACCAGATGGCCTCCGCCTGCTGCACGGACGGCACCGCGCTGTTCCTCGACACCCGGACGCTGGAGCAGCGGCACGTCCCGCTCGACCTGACGGCGGCGGGGCTGCGGCTGCTGGTGATCGACACCCGGGTCAAGCACGACCTCGGCGACGGCGCGTACGCGGCCCTGCGGGCCGGCTGCGAGCGTGCCGCGGGCCTGCTCGGGCTGCCCGCGCTGCGCGACCTTCCGAGCGCCGACCTGGCCCCGGCCCTGGACCGGCTGCCCGGTGAACTCCGGCCGCTGGTACGGCACGTGGTGACCGAGAACGGGCGCGTGCTGGAGACGATCGACCATCTGGGCCGCGGTGAGCTGACGGCGCTCGGGCCCGTCCTGACGGCGGGACACGCCTCGCTGCGCGACGACTTCCGGGTCTCCTGCCCGGAGACGGACCTCGCGGTGGAGGCCGCCGTCGCCGCCGGGGCGTTGGGCGCCCGGATGACCGGGGGCGGCTTCGGCGGGTCCGTCGTCGCGCTGGTCGGGGCCGCGGACCTGGCGGCCGTCTCCGAGGCGGTGCGGTCGGCCTTCCGCTCGGCGGGCTTCGCCGCACCCGTCACCTTCACCGCGGTGCCCTCGGCGGGAGCCCGTCGGGTGGCCTGACCCGGCCGCCCGCTCAACCGGCCGCCCGCTCGGCCACCCGCTCAACCGGCCGCCTGCTCGACCGCCCGCTCAGCCGCCCGCCGGGACGACGATCAGCTCGCCGACCGCCTCGGCGACCACCTCGCGGGCGGTCGCCGGGAGGGCGTCGTCGGTGACGAAGCAGTCGACCTCCGCCAGGGTCGCGAAGCTGCTCAGCCCGACCACGCCCCACTTGGTGTGGTCCGCGACCACGACCGTGCGGCGTGCCGAGGCGATCAGGGCCCGATTGGTCTGCGCCTCGGCCAGGTTGGGCGTGGTCAGGCCGGCATGCTCGCTCACCCCGTGCACGCCGAGGATCAGCAGGTCCACGTGCAGCGAGCGGATCGTCTGGTCGGCCAGCGCCCCCACCAGGGCCGCCGAGCGGGTGGGCGATCCACCGGTCAGCAGCAGCGACGGGACGGTTTCCCTCCCGTCGCCTCCCGCTGCCCAGAGCAGGTCCGCGATCCGCAGCGAGTTGGTCACCACCGTCAGCTCCGGGACCTCGAGCAGCCGGGAGGCGACCGCGTAGGTCGTGGTCCCGGCCGACAGGGCCACCACGCTGCCCGGCTCCACCAGCTGGACCGCGGCGTCCGCGAGCGCGGCCTTGGTGCCCTCCTCCAGCCCGGACTTGGCGTCGAAGCCGGGTTCGAAGGTGCTCGCCGTCCCGCTCGCCACCGCGCCGCCGTGGACCTTCTCCGCGGCGCCCTGACGGACCAGCGCGTCGAGGTCCCGGCGGATGGTCATGTCGGACACGCCGAACTGCTCGACCAGTTCGGCGACCCGGACCGCGCCGGCCCGGCGGATCGCCTCCAGGATCAGTGCCTGGCGCTGGGCGGCGAGCAACGTCTGGTCAGCCACGGAGGACCTTTCGATCGAACGAGCACGTGCGGCTTGGGCGTTCTCGTCGGCGACCGGGAACGCGGCCGGGTCCTGCGGGAGCCATTATCCCAGCACCGCCGGTGGGCTGTCCCCCCGGTACCCGTCTGTGCGGCGAACCGCCGGTGCCGCGTTCGGTCGCGGCACCGGCGGGTTCGGGTGGATCGGCGTCCCGGCCGGCGAGGGCGGGCCGAGGGCTTCTCAGGCCGGCAGGCCGACCGCCCGGTCGCGGTTGCGGCGCTGCTGGATGACCACGGCGGCGACCAGCAGGGCGCCCTGGGCGACGTTCTGCCAGAAGGAGTTGATGCCCTGGACGGTGAGGCCGTTCTGCAGGGCACCGAGCAGCGCGACGGCGAGCAGGGTGCCGCCGATGCCGCCCTTGCCGCCCTTGAGGGCGCAGCCGCCGAGGGCGGCCGCGGTGATCGACTGGAGTTCCAGGCCCTCGCTGCCGGAGACCGGTTGGCCGCTGCCGGTACGGGCGGTGAGGAGGACGCCGGCGAGGGCGGCGACGGTGCCGGAGAGGGCGTAGGCGGCGATCAGGTACTTGTTGAGGTTGATGCCGGCCAGGCGGGCGGCGGTGTCGTTGCCGCCGATGGCGTAGACGTTGCGGCCGATGTCGGTGTACGTGAGCAGGGCGTGCACGGCGGCGGCGGTGAGGACCAGCAGCCAGACCATGGTGGGCAGGCCGGCGATCTTGCCCCGGCTGAGGAAGACGAAGACCGGGTCGTTGAGTACGTAGCCCTGGGCGCGGCCGTCCGAGACGAGCTGGGCGACGCCCTTGTAGGCGGCCAGTCCGGCGAGGGTGGCGATGGTCGGGTTGACCCGGCCGTAGACGATGACGACGCCGTTGAACAGGCCGATGCCGGCGCCGATGGCGAGGGCGGCGCCGATGCCGAGGTAGGGGTTGGCGCCGGTGGAGGTGAAGACCATCGCGCTGGTGACGGAGGCCAGACCGGCCTGGGAGCCGACCGAGATGTCCAGGCCGCCGCAGATGATGACGACGGTCTGGACGACGGCCAGCAGTCCGGAGATGGTGGCGGCCTCGGCGATGACCTGGATGTTGTCCCAGCCGACGAAGTTCGGGTTGAGCCAGCCGAACAGGGCGACGACGGCGACGAGGGCGCCGATCAGGCTGAGGTTCTGGCCACCGACCGCGGCGAGCAGGGCGTACGGGCCACCGGACCGGGCGGGCACGGCTCCGGCGTCCGGCGCCGGGGCGGTCGGGGGAGTGGCGGTCGTCATGCGCCCACCTCGCTGTGCTCGGCAGGGGCACATGCCCACGCGCGCCTTTCGATGATTCGCTCGCTGCGCTCGTTCAATGGGTCTCTCCGGTCTGGGCGGGGGTGGTGGTGGCCAGGTCGTCGGCCATGGCGAGGGCGAGGACGGCCTCCTCGGTGGCCTGCTCGCGGGTGAGCTCGCCGGTGGTGCGGCCGTTCTGCATCACCACGATCCGGTCGGCGAGGCCGAGCACTTCGGGCAGTTCGGAGGAGATGACCAGGACGGCGGTGCCCGCGCGGGCGAGGTCGGCGATGATCTGGTAGATCTCGGCCTTGGCGCCGATGTCGACGCCGCGGGTGGGTTCGTCGAGGATCAGCAGGTCGGGCTTGCGGGCGAGCCAGCGCGCGAGGACGACCTTCTGCTGGTTGCCGCCGGACAGGGTGCGGACCTCCGCCTCGACGGAGGGGGCGCGGACCCGCAGCCGGTCGGCGTACTCCTGGGCGAGGTCCTTCTCCTGACGGCGCCTGACGAACCGCCAGCGGCTGAGCCGGCCCAGGCTGACCAGCGAGGTGTTGTCCCGGATCGTGCGCTGCAGGAACAGCGCCTGGGTCTTGCGCTCCTCGGGGGCCAGGCCGATGCCCGCGGCGATGGCGTCGCCGGGGTTCCTCAGCCGCAGGACCTCACCGTTGAGCGTGACGGTGCCGGAGTGGACGGGGGCGTCACCGGCCAGCGCGAGGGCGAGTTCGGAGCGCCCGGCGCCGATCAGCCCGGCGAGGGCGACGACCTCCCCGGCGTGGACCCTGAGGCTGATGCCGCTGACGTCGTCGGTGCTGAGGCCCTCGACGTCCAGGACGACCCGGTCGGTGGCGACCTGCTGGCGGACGAACAGCGAGGACAGGTCGCGGCCGACCATGAGCCGTACGAGTTCGCCCTCGTCGGTGGCGGCGGCCCGGACCACGCCGGCCACCCGGCCGTCGCGCAGTACGGCGATGCGGTCGGCGAGCCGGAAGATCTCCTTCATCCGGTGGGAGACGTAGATGACGGCGATGCCCTCGTCGCGCAGGCGTCCGATCAGGGCGAACAGGGCCTCGACCTCGTGCTCGGAGAGCGAGGAGGTGGGCTCGTCGAAGGCGATCGCGCGCGGTGGGACGGCGCCGGTCAGGGCGCGCATGATCTCCACCAACTGACGCTGGGCAGCGGTCAGTTCGGAGCCGAGCAGGGCCGGGTCGAGGACCTTGTCGAAGCCGAGGCGGTGCAGGTCGGCGGTGATCCGGCGGCGCAGTTCGGCGCGGTCGAGCCGGCGCAGCCGGGTGCGGGGCAGCGAGCCGGCGTAGACGTTCTCGGCGACCGGGACGTGCGGGATGATCTCGGGTTCCTGCGGGATGATCCGGATCCCGGCGCGGCGGGCGTCCTGCGGGGAGTCCAGGTCGAGGGCCTCACCGTCCAGCAGGACGCGTCCCGCGGTGGGGCGGTGGTCGCCGGTGAGGATGCGCAGCAGGGTGGACTTGCCGGCGCCGTTCTCGCCCATCAGGGCGGTGACCTGGCCGGGTGGGAAGGCGAGGGTGACGTCGCTGAGCGCCTGGACGGTGCCGAAGCGCTTGGACACGCCCTCGGCGCTCAGGCCGGCGGCGCCGTCCGGTGGCGGGATGGGCGGGGAATCAGGTGGGGTCATCGGGGCCTCGTTGGCGGTGCGGTGCGGACGGTCTTGGGGAGGCCGGGCAGCACCAGCCCGTCGTAGTCGGCCGGGTCCGCCTCCGCGACCAGCCCGTCCACCGCGAAGGTGTCCCCGGGCGCGCGGTGCCGGACGG